>DATHXF010000075.1:0-73482 GCA_035459785.1 Rariglobus sp.
GGGCTCATAACCTGAAGGTCGTTGGTTCAAATCCAACCCCTGCACCCAATTTAAAGCCCTCCCGTAACACAGGAGGGCTTTTTTGTGAGGTAGTTACGTGATTTAAGGACGATTTTGTGCCGGTTGCCCGAAAATGAAACATAGGGAAACATGGGGCAACTTAGGGGCACAAACCACGTAGTTTTTCGATCGTGAGCTTCGGGTTATGTGGTGAATGACAAGATAAGTGGCGGAGTGATGAAGTGGTTGTTGTCGTGCAGGAACGGATGGTATCACACCGTCCAAAGGAGACTGCATCGAGAGCGGTCATGGTTGGGAACCGCCAGGAAGCCCGCCACTCGCCAAAATCGGACGTTTGAGCCCCCCCTGCACCTATTTTGAGAGGAGAACTTGTTAGCACCACCCAGAATCCGCGCCGATTTTCTGGATCAAATATGTGCGTTTTGACGCCGGCGTGGCACCGCTAAGCGAATGAGGGAGCTTGTGGCGTTGAAGGCCAATAAATCCGTCACCGGCTGCTCGCTGCGCCAGAAGCCAGCGGGAACAACGTCACTAACCATGGCAATCCACAGCCCCTTACTTTGTCATTCGCTATTATGGCTACTCGGCCAACAAATCCTCAGCCGGTGCTTCAACCTCGTATTGGATTCCTATCCATTGCTCGGGTGGACATTCTTCTGGTTTCTCCCACGGGACTGTCCCGTCGATTTTCCTTCAGCGGTGAACCCTTCGATCGCTCTCGCCAAAACCAAACCGCAAAACGCCGGGTTGAAGAGCGTGCGAACTTCGCGAGGGCGTTGGTCCCATGTCTTCATGCTCTGCTCCCTTGCAGGATCGCGGCGACCCGTTCGCTGAATCGAGGATGCCAATGCACTCATGGTTGGTCCTCATTTGCGAGGATGTGGTATGCACCTTTCGCGCGATGAGTTCAGTGTGGCCGCGCAGAATACGATCAAGTGGGAGGGTTAGCGGGGAGGTGTTAGGCCCAGTCAGGCTAATTCCAAATTCGGCACTTTGCTCGGAAGATGGGATTCGCTGAGACCATCGGAAACCGGAATTGCTTATCAGATGGGAGGATTTCTCTCGATCCCCACCTTCCGGCGATAAAGAGGGATTCGGGGTGGGGCACTCCCTGTCTACTCAGATGCTATTGATAAGCATGCCTGTCGCGATCCACACAACCTCAGATGGTGAGACCGAATACTCCAGAGTGATGAGGTCTTCGGGGGATTTCCAGGCGAGATACAGCGCCTGTTGAGTGCGCTGGCACCGAAGAGACTACAAAAGCGGTTTGCTCCCCTGAAGGCGCAGGTATTCGGACGGGAGCATGAATATCCATCCCTCGGCTTTAAGAAAATCGATGATCGCAGCAAACTCAACGAACGCTTGGTCGCTGAAGTAGGGCGGGTGAAACTGGAGGGCGGCGAAGGCGAGGCCCGAAGGACGTTGCGCATACGCCTCCTTGAATTTCTTAAAGTCGGGCTTGCCGGTGCCATTGGCTTCGCCACGCAGCGCCATGGGCATAAGCACCTTTCCGCGCAGCAGCGGCGTGCAAACGGATTCGCCCACGTTGCAAAACACGCCCGTGAGGGCGGGAAGGTCGTTGAGTGCCTCGGCCGTGTCAGCATCCATGGCGTTGTTCGGCGCGCCGAAGGTCGTGATAGTGATGCCGGTTTTTTCGCGGAAGACCGTCAGCGTCTTTTGCAGATGTTCACACTGATGAGAGAGCCCTGAGCGGGTAAACTCGTAGACCGTGACGCCGTTGACATCGTTTTTGGCGTGATCCCAGCCGTGATGCCAGAATTCCACGTCGCCGGCGTGCCCGAGGTTGACTAGCCAGCGGGCATAGGCGCCTTCAGGGTCGCGATCGAGAGAGTTACCGATCACACCTACAGAGACTTTCACCTGTTTTTTGCGGGCGAGGGCAATGAAGCGGTCCCACTTGTCCGAGAAGCCGCGGAGATCGTCGGCCTTGATGATGGCGATGCGAGGCGCGGGGGAAGACTCCGCGGCGAGAGCGGCAGGGGTGGGCTGCAGGAACATACCGATCAGAGCGAACAGCAGTTTTTTCATGGAAGAGGGGAGGGCGGGAGCACCGGCAGGTTGTCAGGTTCAGTGTTGGGGCGGTTCCAAATGATGCGAGCCGCGTAGACACGACCGGCCGCACCCCAACGGTTTTCCACGGGAATGATCGGCTCCTCGGGCGGTCGTTGCATCCATTCGGTATCAACTACCCAGGTTTCCTGTGCATTGACGTTGCAGACACCAAAGTTGCCGTAGCGCGCGCCCTTGTCCGGGAGAAGAATGCGTTCGGTGGCGCGCTTGATGCGCAATGTTTTCGGATCGACCTCCGCTATGAAGAGAGGTGCGCGGTGACGGAAGACATGGTCGTTGTTCGCGCCGCGGCGTGTATAGACCAAAAACAATCCGTCGCGATGGGTGACCCAGTGGGTTTGCGTGTTGTAGGTTCCGAGTTCGCGGCCGTCGTCCCAGCACCACGTTTGCAGCGGGCCGTAGTTCAGGCCGTCATCGCTCGATGTGACATAACCGGTGAGGTCGTGGCGGACGGTCATCAAGTATTTTCCTCGATAGCGTGTAAGTGAGGGTTCGGCGAGGCCCCGTCGGGTGTCGACGCTCAGGGAGGCGCCTTCATCACGAAGGGTTAACCGGGCTCCGTCGAAGTGGCAGCGGAGGACTTTAACGCGGGTGAACGCCTCGCCTTTGGCTTTGAATGACACGGGCAGGAGCAGATCGCCGCCGGGAAGGTCGAGGCGCTGGGCGCAACCGGCCGTGATGTAGTAGTCGCGGGCGCCGGCGGGTTGTTCGAGTGTCGTCCATGGTGCCCAGGCCCGGGTGTCCGGATTATATGAGGAGTAGGCGACCGCTTGGGGGGCATCGTGGTCCGGTCCTTTATCTGTCTTGTAAGGCAGTGTGTTCCCCGTCCCGAGAATGCGTCCGGAGGAGGCGTGCCATTGGGGCCAGAAATTACTGATGGCGACCTCGCTACCGTCCGCTGCTGAGCGTCGGCCGAGCGTCGAGGAGTGTTCGATCGGGCCGGTCCACGTGCGGCCAAGATCATCCGACCGCAGTTCGTTGATTGCGTAATAAACGTCGATGCCGGTGAGCAACAGCCGTTGCATTGTCACCACGACAATAGGATATTCGCCGGCGCGGGGAATGGCGGCTGCACGGGCTTGGGTCCAACAGTGCTGGCCGTCGTAGTCCTGCCGAAGCGTGTCGAGCTGGATACGGTAAGAAAGAGCATCGTCGGCAGCCACGAGCGATGGCGCCAGGACGATGGAGGCAGCTAAGCGAGTGGACATGGACCAATGGCGGAGGTTCATGTGCAGCAGTTCAAAACTCCCGTGCGCGACAGGGAGATCGAGAACCCCGGAATCAGCGGATCACTGGCGCGGACGAAAGGAGCCGGGGTATTCATGGACGTCATAAACAAACGTGAAGACGCGGTTGACCAGCAAGGACGGAGCGGTGGTTTTGCGAAGATACCACTTTGAGGGAAACGGAGTCTGGCTCGCTTCTTTGGATGGTTCGATCAGGCGGGCGTGGAAAGCCCGAGCTTGGCTGAAGGACATATTGTTTCGATTCCCCCTGTGCCGGGGTCATCAAGTTCCGATGAGTATCACGAGCATTTATTTACGTAAACGTTCGGACCTCTTGCGGTGGAAATGCCAGCGCGTAAACGAGAGCCACCCCTGTCGGTGAGTCGTTTGTTCGTCTGCTTTATACCCCATGAAAATATCCCTGTCTCTGAGAGTCTGGCTGTGTGCGCTTTGCCTGGCCATGAATGGATCCGCGGTGCGCGCAGCGCGCCTGGTTTACGAACCGTTTGATTATGGCACGACCGGAGCGTCCCTCGCCGGCCTGACCGCGAATACCGGCACCGGCCTCTCCGGTGCCTACACTATCGTCGGTTCTTATTCGCCGTATCGCGCCACGGCCAATCTTCCGTTCACCGGAACGTTGACCGGCGGGGGGCGCCTGGAAACAGGCAACGCAGGCACGTGGTATAAAACCGCTGCGGGCGTGGCGCTCGATCCCACCCTGGCACCCGTCTCGGGCGAACTTTATATGAGCTGGATTTTCCGTGCCGACGGAACCCTGACAACGGCGATCCAGCCGGTCAGCGTCGGGTTCAACGAGACGGTGACCGGCGCCACCACCACGAATCTCTTCAGCGTTTACGCCGCCGACGCCACGGGCCTGACGTCGGTCGCCTATGGCACGTCCACTTCGACGGGCGGACAGGCGCTGGTTTCCGGCACCACGTATTTGCTGATCGCCCGGTTTACACGAGTAGGCGCGGCGCTTTCCTCCACCGAGCCAGGCACGGCGACACTCTGGGTGCTGACGTCCGCTCAGTTCGACTACCTTAAAACCCATGGCGGCCTCTCCACCGGCGCGTTGAACGCCGCTATCATCGGTACCGCCGGCAACGCGGTGACTTCACGGGTGAGCGTGCAGAAAACCAGCGGGACGGTGGCCTTGACCGCGGCGAATGCCCTGCAGGTTCGCGTGGGCTCGACAGGCGCGAACATCTACAGCCGCGTTGATGAAATCTGCCTCGGCACAACCATCGGAGATGTGATCCGCCAGGAGCCGCTGTTTACGTTCACGCCGCCGTGGAATGACAGCTCGGTCAACGCCTCGGGTCTCGCATTTCTCAGTCCCACGCCCGCCGGAACGGACGGCTACGTTTTTGTGGACGGCAATGGCCATCTGGCGACAACGCAGGGGCGCATTCGTTTCTGGGGCGCCAACACCGCTTTCGACGCCAATTTTCCAAGCGCCACGGATGCCCCGGGCGTGGCCGGCCGGCTCGCCAAGTTTGGTTTCAACGTCGTGCGCTTTCATCACATGGACAACCAGGTGACGCCAGGCGGCCTGTGGAACGCGTTACCTGATCGCACCCTGGATGCAGCTCAACTGACCAAGCTCGACAAGTTTGTCTACGAACTGAAACAGCGCGGCGTCTATGCGAACTTCAACCTCAACGTCAGCCGTCCGCTCGCCTACGCCACCGGTGACGGCCTTGATCCGAGCTTTAACACGATCAGCGCCAAGGGACGCTCGATGGTGGCGTTTTTCGACACCAACGTGCGCAACCTCCAGAAAAGTTACGCGAGCCAGCTGCTCAATCATGTCAATACCTACACGGGCACCCGCTACGCCGTGGAGCCGGCGGTGGCCTTTGTCGAAGTGAGCAACGAGATCGGGCTGATCAACTCCTTCAAGCGCGGCGGCATTGATTCGTTGCCGCTCTACTATCGCACGTTGCTCAACGGACAATGGACCCAGTGGTTGAAAACCAAATACGGGAGCGACGCCGCGTTGCGCGCCGGTTGGGGTGTCGTCTCCACCGCCACGGGCACGGAGCGGCTGCTCAACGGCACGTTCGCTGGCGGCACGGTTTCTCCCTGGATACTGGAAGGCACGAGTTATGCCAGCGTGACTGCACCGACAAATGAAGGACCGACCTCCGGCCCTGCGGCAAAGATCGCGATCACCAGCGTGCCCACGTATGCCTACAGCATTCAACTCAGCCAGCCGGTGGGCGCCGTGGCGACGGGCACGGCCTACACGGCGACGTTTCAGGTGAAATCGGCCGAAGTCCGGCGCATCACGGTCAATTGCGGAAAGAACGGAGGCGACTGGTCCCTGGTGGGGCTCTCGGAAAAAGTCGATCTGGCCGCCGGAGTCTGGACGACGGTGTCCTTCACCTTTGTGCCGTCGGTGAGTTCGGCCAATACGCGCATCATCATCTCCAACCTCGGGGAACGGACTGGCACGGTCTGGCTTGCCAACGCCTCCTTCAAGCCGGGCGGCGCGGCGGGCCTGTTGCCGGGTGAAAACCTGGATGCGGTGCCGCCAATCATGGGAAATTTCAAGTTGCTCGGCGAATGGCGGACCCCGCTGGCCGACCGGGATTGGTATGCGTTTCTCCATGCCACGGAAAAGGCCTACTGGGTGGACATGCGTGACTATATCAAAAACACGCTGGGCAGCCGCAGTCTCCTGATCGGCACGGCCGTCGGCTTCAGCACGCCCAACCTCATGTCGGTCTTCGATGTGGTGGACAGCCATGCGTATTACGCCCACCCGGAGTTCCCGGGCGACGGTTGGTCCGCGACCGACTGGTATGTGTTCAATCAAACGATGCTGAATGCCAGTTCGCAGGCTCTCTCCCTGCCCGGGCAACTTGCCGGACGCGCGGTCTTGGGGAAGCCCTTTTCGGTCACTGAATTCAACATTCCCCTGCCCAACACTTATGGAGCCGACACCGCCATGGTGATGGCAGCCTACGCGGGCCTTCAGGATTGGGATGCGGTTTATTATTTCGATTACAGCAGCTACGACGACTGGAGCACGACCACTCTTTCGAGCAACTTCGACATCGACCGGAGTCCGGTGCGAATGGCGTCGTGTGTGCCGGCCGCCCTCGCGTTTCGACAGGGACATTTCGCGCCTGGGACCCAGCGGATTGTGGTGCCCTTCAGTGAGACCGACGAAATCATTCAGCTCCCGGGTGCCGCGAGCGATCTGACGGACATCACCAATGCACCCGTGCCCGAAAACCCCAAGGCGGCGTTCGTGCACGCCTTGCGTCTTGCTGTGGAAAGCGCGATCGTTCCGCCCGGCAGCCTCAGCCCCGGAACGACTCCTGTCACCGGCACGGTGCTTTCGGCGGACAACGGCCAGCTCTCCTGGAATTCGACCGTTGCCGGCCGCACCGTGCTCACGGGCAACAGCCCGCGGACACGGCTGCTTGCGGGCTTTGTCGGCAGCCAGCCGTATAATCTCGGCGGCGTGGTGATCGCGCCCTCGTCCGGCCTGCAAAACGGTTATTCCGTCATCACGCTCGGCGCGCGCAACGGCACCGGCATCGCCGACGCGACATCGTTGCTGCTGACGCTCGTCGGCTGCGAGACCAATACGAGCGCCACGTGGTATCAGTATCCGAATACAGTGGTTTCTTTTCCGCCCAGGGCGGGGATCAATGTCACACTGAAGGGAAACTGGGGCACCGGCCCGGTGAAAGTGGAAGGCATCGGCGCCACGGTGATCCTGCCGCGCCCCGCCTCGCAGGTGCGCGTGTGGCCGCTGACCGCCTCCGGCGCCCGGCAGGCAAATGAGATCGCCGTGTTTGCCACGGATGCGGCTGACGCAGGCCTCGGCGTTGCGACCGGTCTGGCGAAGTTTACAGTCAGCTCCGCGTTCTCGACGCTGTGGTATGAGATCGAGGTGAACTGAGCGGCGCACCGGGGGACTGGGCAGCAGCAGGCTGAATGCTTCGGCCTTGCGCTGCCCCCGGTTGCGGCGTTCGTTGGCGCTCACCCCGGCCAGCCCCGCATGAAGAAAAAAAAGACCGAGAAAGGAGTTTCCCTGGCCGAGATCGCCCGCGAGGCGGACGTGTCACGCATGGCGGTATCGCTGGCCCTGCGCAACCAGCCGCGGGTGAGCGCAAAGACGCGTGAACGAATCCTGAAGATCGCCAAAAAGCTCGGCTACGCGCCCGACGCACGCCTAGCCTCATGGATGACGGCCGTCCGTGACACCCGAACGCGCGATCTCATGCCGATCGCCTGGCTCAACAGCAGCACGGAGGAAGCAGCATGGCGGACTCACAGCTACCTGACGCCTTATCGGGAAGGTGCGGAAAAACGCTGCACTCATTTGGGTTACCGGCTGGAGGAGTTCTGGCTTCGAAAAGCCGGCATGACGAGTGCACGCCTGTCGAAGATTCTCTACAGCCGTGGAATTCACGGCGTCATCCTCGCTCCCCCGCACGACGGTCTTGGCATGGGCCGCGTGAAACTTGACTGGCAGCATTTCGCCTGTGCGGCGTTCGAGGAAAAAGTCCTGCTCGCGCCACAGATCCACCGGGTCGCCCAGGATTGGTTCTATAACACGACGCTCGTCTTGAAAATCCTTCGCCGGCTTGGCTACCGGCGCATTGGTGTCTATCTCGGAGGTCAGGTCGAGCGCAGGTCATCCCACGCAAGCCGTGCGGCCGTGAACTATTTTCATTTGCGCATTCCCGGCGCCGAGCGCGTTCCGCTCATGATCAACAAGGAGCCCGCCGTGCGGTTTGATCAGCTCTCCGCCTGGATGAAACGCGTGAAGCCGGACGTGGTCGTCGGCCAGCAGAGCGAACTGGTGGAGGCGGTGCGCGCCGCGGGTTACCGGGTGCCTGAGCAGGTCGGCGTGGTCCATACGGCATTGGAAGACGATTGCGCGGATTGGGCGGGAGTTTGGGCCCGCAAGCGGGAGATCGGCGCGATGGCGGCCGACATCGTGATCGCCCGCCTGCAGAAAAACGACTTCGGCCTGCCCTACGTGCGCAGCAATACCCTGATCCCGGGCCAGTGGCATTCGGGGAAGACCCTGCTCGAGCCGAAGCCCCGGATGTAGGCGGCAGGCTTGTTTGACTCGATTGACGAGACGACTCCGGCGCTCGTTTCTGAGGTTGTGATTGTTTACGTAAACAACCGAGGCCGTTGTGCCGACTTCGTGTGAAGCCATGGTCATCGCAACGGATCAACCCCACCTGTCGTGCTCCGCCTTCCCCTTTTTATGAACACCCAACCATACCCCCGCGTTGTTTCCTTTCCTGCATATTTTATCGCTTTGATGACGGTGCTTGCCGCCGCGGTGACCGCACCGACGGCCCGGGCTTCGCTGCTCGTCTATGAAGGTTTCAACTACGGAGTGGCCAACAATACGTTGCTGAACACCATTGATACGTCGACCTCGTTGGCGGCGCCGAACGGATTGCAGGGCAACTATGGGGAAGGGACTCCCAGTGTGCGTTATAACACAACGGGCCTGTCCTTGGGCTCACTGCCTATCTCAGGTGGAAAAACCTTGCTCGGTAATGCTTCGGGCGTGGCCGGCGTGAAGGTGGCCGGCAGCACGGCGGCCGTTACGGGTGATCTCTTCATGAGCTATGTCTTTAATTATACCGGCACGCTTTCAACAAACGCTTTTACCGTGGGCGTGAACACAAGCGCGATTACCGCGGCTAACACCGCCGGACGGTATTTCAACGTCGAAGCGATCAGCGCGGATGCGGGGTCCACCACGGCAATCTCCTATGGAAATAGTTACGGCACCCCGGCCAATTCCGGCGAGACATTGGTGGCCGGCACCACATATCTGATGGTCGCTCAATTTACCAATGTAGGCACGGCGCTCTCCGTTGAGAATCCGGGGGTGGCCACTTTGTGGGTGCTGACCGCCGCACAATACAACAGTTTCCTGTCCACCGGCTTTTCGGCGGCCGCTCTCAATGAAGCAAGTATTGGGGCAACCGCGACGAACGTGTATTCACGAGTGACGGCGTCCCAAAGCAGCGGAACGTTCGATTTCAATGGCTCAAGCACGGTTCAATATGTCTTCAGCTCGGCCAATAGTGTAATTGAAAACTTTGACGAGCTGCGCATCGGAACGACATTAAATGACGTGCTCGGTATCGCCGCCATCCCCGAGCCCAGCACCTTGACGCTTAGCTTGGGCGCGGCCGGGTTGATCTTCGCCGGCAGCCGTCGGTTTCTTGCTCGTCGCTAATTTCGGAGCCAACCGACCTTCACGTTTGCGGACATTCCGTCCGCGGTTGTTTACGATTTGTTTATCCCTGTCTCTTCTTCCCCCATGCTTTGCGTCCGTTTCCTTGGTTTCTTGATTCTGTTCAGCACCGTCTTCTTCTCCTGCATCCATGCCGAGGAGGGTGAGGAGGCATCGGGCACTCCAGCCTTTCCCACCGCTGTGATCGACGCGAATGCCGATTGGGCTCCTTACAATCATGTGCTGGAGGTCGAGGCAGGCGGAGTGTTTGACCAGTCGGCGTTCATTGATGCACCCGCCGGCAAATACGGGCGCATCGTTGTTTCACCGCAGGGACATTTTGTTTTCGCAGATCAGCCGCAGCGCCGGGGGCGTTTTTGGGGCGTCAATCTCGTGGGCACCTCCAATTTCGTGACTCATGCGGAGGCGGATCAACTGGCCGTGCGGCTGACCCGTGCCGGTTACAACGCCGTGAGATTTCATCACTACGATCAGTTGATCGGAAAAAAGGACGGCGCATCCCATGACCTTGATCCGGAACAGCTCGACCGCATCGAATACCTATTTGCCGCGCTCAAAAAACAAGGGATCTACATCACGATCGATCTCTACACGGCGCGCACCTTCCCGGTGTCCGAAGTTCCCGACTTGGGCCAGCCGGTCAAAGGCACGATCAAGCAGCTCATGCCGGTTTCCGAAAACGCCTTCGTGGGCTGGAGCAAGTTCGCTGAAAATCTCCTCACGCATAGAAATCCCCACACCGGTCTGACTTGGGCGGAGGATCCTACGCTGATCAGCATCTGCATGCTCAACGAGGATTCGTTTTTCTTTGGAGGCCTGGCGAAGCGCAAACCGGAACTCATGGCCCTCTACGACAAGGCTTATGCGGACTGGTGTGCCCGGCAGAAGTCGCCGGTGCCGACCGAGGGCCCGGCGGCTGCCGAGGCGTTCAACCGGTTTCTGATTGAGATCAAGCAGGCCTCCGACGCGAAGATGACGGCTTTCCTGCACGGCATTGGCGTCCGGACGCTGCTGACGAGTGACAACAACATGAACACCGAGGCGCAGGTGCATGTGCGCGACCGCTTCGACTTCGTGGACAATCACGAATATTGGAACCACCCTCGATTCCTTGGGCCGTCGTGGAGCCTGCCCATCGCGGTGAACCATCGCAGTTCGATCCTCGCCAGCCTGTGGCTTCCGCGCGAACTCATGCCGGCGCGCATCTTTGGCAAGCCCTACACCGTGACCGAATTCAATTTCGTGTGGCCCAACGCGGCCCGCGCCGAAGGCGGAGTGCTCATGCCGGCTTATGCCGGCCTGCAGGATTGGGATGCCATCTACAATTTCGATTATGCGGCTCGTGCTTCCGATGCGCTGACACCCTCCGTGGTCTCCAGTGGCGGTCGTGTCTTCAGCCTCGCGACGGACCCCATCGGCATGCTGGCCGACCGTGCGAGCGCGTTTATCTTCCTGCATGGCGATGTAAAACCGGCAAAGGGTGCCGTCGCTTATATAAGCAATCCGGCAAGTGCGTTCACGGGTGAAAAGGGAAGTCCGCACAAACTGCCCGGTGATTTCTCCTGGCTGGGGTTGCTCACTCGGATCGGCTCCGTGCCGGCCGGTGCCAACAAGGATTTGTCCGACCTCGCCAAACGCACCGATATCTGGGCATTCGTAACCAAGGAGACACCGTCGTCCGCCCTGAAGCCCGGACGACCGGTGCATGCGTTGCAAGAGGGACTGGAGAAAAAACTCTCCGCCACCGGCGTCGTGCCGGCACGAAATGAAAGAGATGTTTTTCGCAGCGAAACCGGTCAGATGGAGGTTTCGCGGAGCGCCGGCACCGCGCGCCTCGTGACCGATTACGTCGAGTGCTTTGTGCTGCCTCCCGATGCCAAGGCAGCGGGTGCTCGCGTCGAGGTCCGCAACGGAAAAACGTTCGGCGCGGTCTATGTGACGAGCGCCGACGGCAAGCCGCTGGCCGAGAGCGCACGCGTGCTCGTGCTCCACCTCACCGACAGCCTCAACACCGGCACGAAGTTCACCGACACCAAGCGGAATCGGTTGGAGGAGTTCGGCACGCTCCCGCATCTCGTGAAACGCGGCGATGCCACGATCACTCTCAAACTCGCCGCCGCATCTTCCGACACTTGGCAGGCTTGGGCCGTGGACGCTTCCGGTAAACGACTCTGGCGTGCCATGCTCAAACGCGAGGGGGATGTTCTTGTGCTTCCGGCCCAAACGGTTTCGCCCGAAGGCGTGACGCTCGCCTACGAATTGGTCCGCAAATGAACACCATGCCCCTTGTTATCATGGCCCCGGTAAAAACCATTTTCCGAAAACGACATGCCTGGCATCTCCTTGGCCTGCTGGCCGTGCTGGCGACAACGGTCCGGGCGGACGTGTCATTGCCGTCGATTTTTTCGGACCACGCTGTTTTGCAGCGTTCCGGGCGCGTTCCGGTGTGGGGCAACGCCTCGCCGGGTGAAGAGGTGAAGGTGGCTCTGGCCGGTGCCAATGCATCCACTCGCACAGACTCCAGCGGACACTGGCGTGTCACGCTCGCACTCGACGGCGCCGATGTCGGGCCGCATACGATGGAGGTGCTGGGGCGCAATCGCCTCGTCATTTCCGACGTGTTGGTGGGCGAAGTCTGGCTCGCCTCCGGTCAGTCGAACATGGAGTTCAAGTTGAGTCAGGCGATCGGAGGAAAAGAGGAGGTGGCGCAGTCCGCCGGCGTGCAGGTGCGGGAGTTTCGCGTCAAAAAAACAGCCTCGCCCGAACCACAAGAGGCGATGGTCGGCAGTTGGGCCGTGGCCGGTCCGGCGACCTCAGGAGCGTTCACCGCGGTCGGTTATTTTTTCGCGAAAGCAGTGAGCACGGACCTGCACCGTCCGGTGGGTTTGATCCATGCCAGCTGGGGAGGCACTCCGGTCGAAGCCTGGATGGGCTCGGCAGCCTTCGACCATGATCCGGAGTTGAAAGCCGGCCGTGACCGTTCGCTCACCCAGCTTGCTGAATTTCCACAGGCGCAGGCAGACTATATCCGCCGCTATGAAGCGTGGGCTGATACATACAGCCGCCGTGATCAGGTCGCCGCAAATGTGGCCTCCTATGCGGCCGTATCGGTTGGCACGGAGGGATGGAAACCCGTGACGATGCCCGGCACCGTTGAAAAAATGGCAGGTGCGGTTTGGTTGCGCCGTGAGGTGGACATTCCCGCCGTAGAGACTGGCTGGACCCTCAAGCTGGATCTTGGACGCCTCGACGATTTCGATGTCGTTTACTGGAATGGCGAACGGCTTGCGGGGACGACTTATCGGGACGCAGGGTCCGTTGACGCACGCTCCTACACTGTGCCGGTGGGAAAGGTGAATGCGGGTAAAAATGTAATCGCCATCCGGCTTTTTAGCCCGCGTGGAGCTCCCCGCGTTGAGGCAAAATGGACGCCTTTCCGCGCGGGCTCCGTTTCGTTGGCAGGTGAATGGCAGGCGAAGCCGGAATTCGAGTTGCCCCCGCTGAGCGCCGACGCACGTGAGGCCTGGCCACAGGCACCGCGCAAGCCGTCACCGTCATATTGGCAACCTTCGTTTCTTTTCAACGGCATGATCCATCCCGTGCTGCCTTATGCGATGCGCGGTGTGATCTGGTATCAGGGGGAGAATAATTTGGGGCGCGGCTACCAATACCGCACAGCCTTCAAGCTGATGATCGAGGACTGGCGCGCAGAGCGGAGCGGAGACGTCTTGCCATTCTACTTTTGCCAACTGCCCAATCATGGGTCGAAAGCTACTAATCCGGGAGAAAGCACCTGGGCCACCTTGCGCGAAAGTCAGGCACAGGCGCTTACTCTTCCCTCCACGGGACAGGCGGTGATCATTGACGTGGGCGAGTCGGGCGACATTCATCCCCGCAACAAACGAGATCCAGGCGAGCGGCTCGCACGACTCGCGCTCGGCCGGACTTACGGCAGGCCAGTCGTCGATTGCGGTCCCGTATATTCTGAGATGCGTGTTGAGGGCGGAAAGGTGCGTATTCAGTTTGAAGTCTCAAGTGGCGGATTAGTTGCACAGACCCTGCCCACTTCCTATCGGAGAAAATCATCCGACGCGGGAACTGTCCCACTCCTGCAACCCAGTCCGGGCAGCGAACTGCAAGGATTCACGATTTGTGGCGCGGATCGCCAGTGGAAATGGGCTCAGGCAAAAATAGACGGCACCACGGTGGTGGTGTGGTCGCCCGAAATAAGCGTTCCGGTGGCCGTGCGCTATGCATGGGCGGACGACCCGACCTGCAATCTTTACAATGGCATCGGACTCCCGGCTTCGCCCTTCCGCACCGATAGCTTTCCGCCCGAACAGCAGGATAAAAAATTCTGATCAGTCTCTTTTTGCGGCTTACCCCTGCCGATGTCCGACCCCACACCAATAAATTCCGCGTCGCTTTCCTCCTCTCGTCAGGGCGGCTTCGCGCTGCTCATCACGATCACGCTGCTGGCGTTCCTGGTGCTGCTGCTGGTGTCGTTGGCGAGTCTGACGCGGGTGGAAACGCAGGTTGCCTCAAACAACCAGCAATTGACGCAGGCGAGACAGAACGCACTGCTGGCGCTCAACATTGCCCTGGGCCAGTTGCAAAAATTCGCCGGTCCCGATCAACGTGCGACCGCGACGGCCAGTCTCGGCGATGGCGGTGTGGCGACGGCCGAAAACAAGCTGGTCACGCCCAAGGACGGATCGCGTCAATGGACCGGCGTGTGGGGCAACCGCAATGTTTGGGGCGACGATGCCACCAAGCCGGGACTGCTCAACTGGCTGGTCAGCGGCAACGAAGACGTCGCCGTGGAGAGTGAACACACTGTCGGATCGCCCGATACCTTCGGAAAGATCACCTCGGCAGTGCCCGCACCGGCATTTGCGCCGGATGGAGGCGTGCCTGCAATCACCACCGCCACGACTCCGGACACCGATCTCGGCGAATGGCGTCTGCTGGTCGGAGAAAATACTGCCGGTATCATTCCATCGCGCTTCGTAGTGGTGCCGGCGAAAAAAATCACCGTGAAAGCCGCCACCGTGCCGGGCTTCGCGGCAAGCGATCCGGATCGAGTTGTAGGTCGCTACGCCTGGTGGGTGGGCGACGAAGGCGTGAAAGCCAGCACCTCGCTGATCGATCCGATCACTACACGCACGACTCCAGCCGAACGCAGCTACAGTTTTATCACCGCCCAGCGCTTCGGCATCGAGCGCGTGGTGCCCGAGTATCCTGCCAACGATCCAAGGCTGGCGGACGTCCTTTCGCTTTCGCAACTCCCGCTCTCCGGAAGTTCATCCGCTCAAGCCCCTCTGCAAACCGCGGTTCGCGACCACTACCATGACCTCACCACTCAGGCCGTTTCCGTGCTGGCCGATGTCGCTCGCGGCGGCCTTAAGAAAGACCTCACGGCTTGGGCCGACCATGGCGGTGGTCCGGCCGACACCGATCCGATCGTGCCCAACACCGGCGCGGACTATGGCATGCCGCAGTGGGGGATCATTCGCACCTATGCGGGCATCACGGATGACGGCACCACCAAGATCCCTGTTGTCCAAAGTCCCAGTCGGCAGGGGTTGAATCCAGTTATCACTTACATCCGCCTCGGCTACGGCATCTCCAGTAAAGATGGGAAACTGAGCGTTCACCTTTATCCGGCCGTAGTGCTTTGGAACCCCACCAACGTGAAGATCAGGGGCGAATACGAAGTGGGCATCGGCTACCTCAATAAAGCACCCCAGGTAACGTTCACGGTTCTGAATGCTGCCGGCACACCCGTTTCCGGGAAGACAAAGGACTTCGTTCCCTATTACGGCGGCGATGATGTCATCGGTGTCACTACGCTGGTCAGCAAATCGTTTCGTTTTAAGATCGAGGAAACCGAGCTGCCTCCCGGACGTAGCCTGATATTTGCCCTCAAAAATCCCGACGAGGCTTATGCGGCAGGCACCAACGTGCTCAGCCCGGTAGCCGCTGGTTATACCGCCACGTCAGGCGACTCCACCAACTCGGCAGTTCTGACTTCTGCGATTTCCTTGGCGGCGGATGAAAGCGTGCGATGGGATGGTTTGTCTGGCGTTGGCTCGGATACTTTCGGCTGGAAATCAGCCAATTTGAACGTGCTGCTGCGGGTTCCCTCGGGAGATGCGCTCACATCCAATTTCAATACCCTACAGAGTAACGATTATCAGGCCGCGCAACATGTGGGGTTTTTAACGAGTTCGTCCGTCACCGTTCCACAGAACAATGCGCCGATCCCTCCCTTTTCTCCGCAGCCGGTATTGCACAGCTATGTAAGGATGGAAATGGGTGGCACGAACGTTAACACCGTGTCGCTTCGCTGGACCGCCCATGCCAACCCGCGAGCGCGCCAATCCTTCCGCATTGGACTGGACAGTGGGGCCAACCCGAACTTCACCACAAACGTGGCCTCTGGCACGCCCGCGGCGATCGCCACGATGGATGGCCAGGCTTCCGCCGGCCTGTCGGTTGCTTACAGCAGCACTCTCGGTGATCCGGTGGACCTCGTGTTTTCGGAATTCCGTCCCCAAGGCGTCCCTCTTTTTTCCCTCGCGCAATTACAGCATGCCAATCTCTCGCTGCTGGCGTCCTATCCCGCCTATGCCGTGGGCAATGCAATCACCAATCCCTATCTCCTGCGCTCACAACGTTCAGCAGCGACCACCTATGTCGGTTCCACCTCCACGACGAGTTTCCCTTTCACGGTTTACGATCTGTCCTGGCATCTGAACCGGGCGTTGTGGGATCGATACTACTTCTCGACCGTGCCGACGGCCATCGACCAGGCGTCGATCGAGTCACCCGCCTATCGCCTGCCCAACTCCCGGCTGGGCTTCGTGACGCACAACGGAAGCCTGCCCGACGCGGCGACATTCAATGCGGCGACCGCCTTTTCAACCAATGCGGCCAACCTGGCCGTATCCGGAGGGTTCAACGTGAACTCCGTTTCTGTCGATGCCTGGAGGGCGCTGCTCTCCAGTCTGCACAATGTGACCTACGATCCCAAAAATCCTGCATCCGGGAGCACGGCTTTGACGGAGCCGACTGCGTATCCGATTCCGCGTTACATCAACCCCAAGGGAGGGCAGGGCGGCACTTGGGCGCCCAATGATCCGTGGGGCGGTTACCGCGCGTTGACCGCCGGAGCCATCGACGGCCTTGCCCAGCAAATCGTCGCCGAGGTGAAGAAGCGCGGACCCTTTGTGTCTTTGGCGGACTTCATCAACCGGCGGATTTCCACCACCGGAAGTCCCTTGGCCGATGGCACGGACTTCAAAGGGACCATCCAGGCGGCGATCGATGCCCATGACGCCAGCCTGTCGTCCAACACCGATGCCAACGCCATCAATCGCCGCGGGGTATTCGTCACCTATCCGGGGATCGCAACGCCCACGCGGACTGCTTATAAAGAGGAGTATTGGGGCGGCCCGGCCCTCAAGGTGCCGTATTCATCACCCACCGCCTTCGCCCCGGGCTACCTCTCGCAGGCCGATGTGCTCACGATGCTCGGCCCCATGCTGACGGCACGCTCCGACACCTTTGTCATCCGCGCTTATGGCGAAGCGCAAAATCCGGCGACCGACGAAGTCTCCGGCCGCGCCTGGTGCGAGGCGGTCGTGCAACGCCTTCCCGACTATGTGAAACCGAAATCCGGCGCGGCCGGAGACGATCCCGAGGTCTGGCCGGCCACCGATCCGGACAACCAGACCTTCGGCCGCCGCTTTCGTATCGTTTCCTTCCGCTGGCTCACCGCCGCCGACAT
Source organism: Rariglobus sp. (assembly GCA_035459785.1). Taxonomy (GTDB): domain Bacteria; phylum Verrucomicrobiota; class Verrucomicrobiia; order Opitutales; family Opitutaceae; genus Rariglobus. The sequence continues at coordinate 17,396 of DATHXF010000075.1, forward strand.
CTGATCCCATGCATTTTTCTCACCGATCGATTTCCCTGCGCTTTACGGCTGTTGCCCTTGGCGGCATCGCGTTTTTTTGCGTGCCATCCGCATCGGCGCAAACGGTCGAATTCCGTGTATTGAGCTGGGACGGTCCGATTGAAAATTTGAGTTATGACAGCGAAGGGAAATCCATTCCATTAAGCGCCGCTGAGAACGGGCTTTCGTTGCCTTATCGATTCCAAGGCGGTGCTGCGCTTGAACTCTACCGCGAGGAAAAAATCGACGAGAAGATCGTTCGAGTGCCCGTTGCCCGGCTTCCGTTGCCCGCAAACCTCACCAAGGCCATCCTGGTGTTGGCACGGTCCGGCGACGATAAGCACAGCTATGCGGGCATGTGGATGGATGATTCCTTCGATGCACGGCCGGTCAACTGCCTGAAATTTTTCAATCTTTCGCATGTGCCCGTGGCTCTCAAGATTGGCACCGAGGATATCCAGCTTGCTCCTCAGGAAAGCAGCAAACTTCTGCCCTTCGACCTGAAGACGCGTTCTCTTCCGCTGAAGGTCGCCGTGAATTCGGGAGCGGGATGGGAAGTGGTTTCAAGCGAACGCCAAACCGTGCGCGAGGGATTGCGTATCCTCGTTTTGTTTCACGACGGGCACACGGATAGTGAGGGCAATCGCACCTTGATCGATTTCGTGAAGCTCTATGACTACGTGCAACCTCAACCCAGGCGCTGACGAGGGCTGACGAACGGATTGGCGCGGAATCCCAGCCGAAGGAATGTTACACCGCTCCGCGTCTGGCCTCGAGTTCGGCGCGGATGTCCGCGGAACGCTTGCGGTTGAGCGGATAATACCAGGCGGCGAGCAGGGCGACCGACCAGATCAGCAGAGGCAATCCGAGGTAGAGGTGGAACATTCGCATGAGCACATCGTGCGGCTGGCGCTCAAGGGACGCATTGAACCCGGAGGTCTGGAGGACATAGGCACCGATGCCGACGGAGGCGGTTTGGGAAACCTTGATGAACCAGGAAAAAAAGGAGTTGATGGAGCCCTCGCGGCGCCGGGTGGTCCTGCGTTCGTCCCAATCGGCTACGTCAGCTTTCATCGAGGGGATGAAGAGCCATACGGCGGCGATGGCGCTGGATTCGAAGATGCCCGGGATGAGCTGCAGATAGGGATGCTTGGGCGTCATCAGGAAGTAATTAAGCATGTGTCCAAACATACTACTTCCAAGCATCGCCATGACCATGGTGCGCTTGTCGAATTTCTCGCCGAGCCAGGTAAAAAACGGGATCGAGGCGATACCGGCGACGACGAGGACGGTTCCCTTAATTCCGCCGACGACTGCGGCCTTGCCAAGATCGCCGTCGAAAACGTAATAAAAATTCAAATACTGACCGAGGGCGCCGACGGCGCTGGAGCCGAGCACGAGAAAGAAGGAAACCAGGATGAGCGACCAAAGTGGCTTGCAGGTGGCCGATTCGCGGACGCTTTGCCAGAATGGATCCTTCTTCTGTTTTGCTGCTTCGACTTGGTAGTAACGTTCTTTGACGAACAGCGCGGGCATCATGCCAAAAACGACGATGCCGAGGGCGACAAGCCAGCAGACGACGCGCATGCCTACAACGATGGGTTTTTCGCCCGTCTCCGAATGAGTGAAGTGGGCCAGCCAAGGTTGGATTGAGGAAAGGAGATTCCGGATAAACACAGGCTTGCCTTCCAATGCCGAGGGATTGTTGAGCGCCAAAGCTCCGACGAGGATGACCAAGGCGAGAATCCAACTGCCGACCAAGGTGGAAATCTTGCCGAAGAGCGTCATCCACGCGGTCAGACGGGTGCGTTCGTCGTAGTTGGGAGTGAGTTCCAGCTGCATGCCATAATAGGGCATGGACCAAAAACTGAAGCTGGTGAAAAAAACGATGCCCAGGACGGTGAGGTAGGCAGGCAGGGCAAGATCGGGCGTGATCAAGTCGACGCCAACCAAGCTTATGAGCCAGTCATCAATGTGAACCAACCAGGTGGTGCCATCACGCACGCTTCCGGGAATGTGCCAGAAGAGGGGAAGCAGACACGCCGTGGTGATGCAGGCGACGAACATGAACGGACGACGGCGACCCCAGCGAGTGCGGGCATTATCGGACAAGTTGCCGATGATGGGATCGCTGAAAGCGTCCCACGTCCGGAGAATCATCATGATGACGCCGAGCGTAATCGGGGTGAGTCCGAGTCCGATGTTGAAGAATGGTAACCAGAGGAGGCTGAGCAACCCGGTGGCCACATAGTCCATGTTCACGCCGGCGGAGAACATGATCTTCTGAAACGTGGGAATGCGGTCGCCCGGTGCGATGTATCGAGGGAGGTGAGCCATGGGCTGGATCAGGATTTACTTTGCGCATTCTGCCCGCTCTGGTGCGGCTTTATCGCAAAGAGCATCAGGCCAACTATCAGCAACCCGGCGGCGGCGAATTGGAAAACGATGCCTAGATTCACGTGAGCATCCTTCAGCCAGCCTCCGAGGTAAATCATGGCCCCGCCCATGAATACGCCCACGAGATTGAGACAACCATACGCCGTGGCACTGAATCGCTCGTCGGCCACAGTGCGCACGATCGGCATAAGATTGGCATCGAAAAATCCGCGCCCGAGGCCGAACACAATCAATCCTGCGATCGCCGCCGGCAACAGGCTGGCATTGACCGCGAGAAACAGGCACGGAGCCGCTACGCACCAGCCGATGGCCGGCACCAAGGAACGGGCTCGTGACTGCGTTCGACTCCATCGATCGGCCCACAGTCCACCTGCGAGCACGCCTACGAACGATGCGATTTGAATATAGCCCGTGGCCGTAAACCCGGCGGCGCCTAGGCCGAGGTTGAACTGCTCACGCAGATAGGTGGGCAGCCAGCCATAGATTCCCCAATTAGCCACGCCTACCAAGGCGCTGGCGGCCATCAGCAAGAGAAACACACGCTGGCTCAACAGCGCGGCCAGTGTTCGCCAGAGACTCAATGGCGCCGGCTTCGTCTCTGTTTCTGTTTTTTGGTCGGATGCCGCCGGTGCATCGCGTAAAAACAGAACCGTAATCACGGCATAAAGCACCCCGATGGCGCCGAACAAGGTGAAACCCATGCGCCAGCCGTAAGCCTCCGCAATATAACCTCCGACGCCACCGAGCGCCGCCCCGGCGTAAATCCCGCTCATATGCAGCCCCGTCGCGAGCGACCGCGTGCGGCCCGTGTGGTAATCCGCGATCAACGCCAAGGCTGCCGGTAAGTAGCAGGCTTCGCTCAAACCCATCACGGCACGCGCGGCGAGCAGGCCTTCGAAGCTGTGCATATGTCCGGTCAACCACGTAACCACCGACCAGATAAGCAGGCTGCCAATGATGACATTCCGCCGGCCAAACCGGTCGGCGAGAAAACCGCCCAGCGGGCTGAAAAAACCGTAGACCCACAAAAATACTGAAGTGAGCAGACCGAATTGCGCATCCGTCATGGCGATGTCCGCCTTTAGCGGATCGCGCATGGTCGTGATCATCAGCCGATCGAGATAATTGAGCAGCGCGATGCCCCAGAGCAGTCCCACCGTCAGCCATGCGCGTTTCGATAGAGGAAGCTTCATGTTAACTCGGCACGCCAAACTTCAGTGGAGCGGATCCCCGGGCGTTTTTCTCCCCCGGGAATTACGATGAACCCGGGTCCCGCAATGGCCGATGTCGTTACGAGCGAGAAAGGCACTTCACCCGCGTCCGACCAGCAGTCGCCCTGCGGATTATAGGCGAGGACGCCGCCCGGAAAGCCACGATGATCCGCAGGCGGTGTGTTGAGCTGGGCGCCGTCATCACCACCGAGGATGAGCAACCTTCCTTGAGCAACGGCGGCGGGTGAAGGTGCGGCCACGGCTGCCCGTGGTAAATCCGCGAGACGTATCCAGCCTTGGGCAGGCGTGAATCGCCAGGCGTCGCGAAGCCATTCGCGCTGTGATTTACCTTGGGAGTCGGGCACGAGGCGAACACCGCCAAACAAATAGAACGATTTTCCATCGGATCCTGCCGTGGCTAGGAAGCGTCCGGGACCGGGCAAATAGTCCAGCTCACGCCAGCCGGCGGAAACATGGTCGAGGTCGAGTGAAAGAAAAACCGCCTCGCCCATGGCATCGGGTGTTTTCAGGCCGCCCGCGACGTAGACGGTCCGGCCGACCAAACTTCCTGCCTGCATCGCCAGCGGCACGGGCAAATCCGGTAACGATTCAAACTCCAGCGCCTCGTTTCGCCAGCGCAGGCGCTGGACCGCCGTAAAATGCCGGTGCGCGTCTCCGCCGCCGATCAAGAGCACTCCGTCCGATGTCGAAACCGAAAGTCCATAGCCGGCCGGTTTCGGAAGGCTGCCGGCAACGCGCCAAGCGGTTGCTTCGTGTTTCAGGACAAAAATTCGGTCATGCCAGATTTTTTGTCCGCCTTCCCATGGACGTTTCCCGGGGAAATTGGCGCCTCCCGCCACTAGCAAAACGTCATTGCTCATGCCGGCATAGCTGCCGGCGAAACCCTCGGAATCGGGAATGGACGGAAGCGCGTTCCAATGAAGCGAGGGGGTAGACGGACCGGACATAAGGAAGCATATTATGCCGGTCCCTCCTTCTGATGAACCCCAAAGCAGTGGCACTCTTGTGAGACCAATTTTAGGCTACTCAATCGGTGTAATTGATGCGATTGATTCTCCGCGAGTGAACTTCGGCATCAAGCGCAACTCACGCCGGAGGGCGCTGGTATTTGCCAACGTCTCCAGCACAGGGCCAAGGAGCGACTTGGCCAGTGTATGGGCGCTTGCAAGATAACGGGCAGGGGCCGGCGTCAGGTAAGAAAGGAAAAGGTCGTCGTCCCGTGAAATCACCGAAACGTCCTGTGGCACCCGCCGACCGATCTGTGAGAGATGGCTGACCACCGTGAGATAGTGATAGGCGTTGGCCACGAGGATTGCCGTCGGGGCGGGCGTCTGGGCCATCAATCGACGCAAGCCGCGACCAATTCCGGTCACGCTTCCATCATGACGGCAGATGACCGCTTCCGCCCCGGTGCGGGGGGATTTCTGAATTCCTTCGGAAAACCCCGCTTCGCTTTCCATGTCACCCGCCAGTTGGGGCTTTGCGACCACGAGTGCCAGTTTGCGATGACCCAGCGACAACAACACACCGGCGGCATGCCGGCACGTGGCGCGATGATCGAGGTCCCGATAAGGCAGATCGAGTCCTGCATGGACGGAGCCCGCCACCACGCAGCGCACCTCGTGTTTGGAAAACCATCGCTGGATGGCGGCGTTGGACAGCATGAGTATCCAGCAGCCATACGAGTTGTGCGCGAGCAAGCGTTGTAAAACCGGGCCGGGATTGGTCCGGAAATATTGACGGCCATGAAACACGTGCAGCCGACAGCCGCGCTCGTTGAGCATGGCCCGCAATTCGCTCACCCATAGCGTCTGCATCGGTAGCAGATGCTCCAGTGGCTCGGGTGACAGCAATGCCACGTCACGTGATTGCAGCCGCTCACTTCGATTCCTGCGCTTCGCCAGGATCCGATTGCCCGACCCATGCACTGCCTGCACGATCTTGTCCCGCTGCAACTGCCGCAGCGCTGCGCGCAACGTGTTGCGACTTATCTGGTATCGCTCGCACAGGGCACGCTCGCTCGGCAATTTTCCCTGCCAGATGCCCTGACTGATTCCCTCACGCAAAATGTCCGCCGTCTGGCTGGCGAGGGATTGGCGCTGGGGTAGATTCGGCATGACAGGGGTTAAATCACTTTTCGCACGACTGGCGCAACCTGCCTCTGCGAAGACACGTCTCACGCTGTAATGCTAGCCGTCATGCTTTCTTCATCGCGCCTGGATTTTTTTGTGTTCAAAACGCGGCCATGGATTTTCTGAACCCCGGATTCCGCATTATGGGTAGCATGTTTCTGGGCTCTCTTCTCTGCCACGCGGGTGGTGCTTCCCCCTCCGATCCGTTCCGAATCGAGAATCAAATCATTCTCACCAGTATGGTCCCCGGCCTGCATTTTCTGCCGGCCCGGGCGGCGCTCATCCCTGAATCACCCGCACGGGTGCTCCTCACGATCCAACAAATGGATACATCCGGGACCCATGGATTTCGTGATCTCTATTCATCCGAAACGAAAGATAACGGCCGCACGTGGAGCCCTCCGGAGCGTATCGAAACACTCCGGCGCACGACACTGGCGGACGGCTATGATTTGGTGGTCGGCGATCTATATCCCCAATGGCACGTCGCCACCGGTGTGGTGCTGGCCACCGGGAAAACCTTCGGATTTCGCGACGGCACCAAGGAAGATCGTTCGCGGGAACGAGTGTCGTATTCAGTGTATACGCCCGCCACGCGTGCCTGGAGCGGCCTGCAGATGCTGGATCTCCCGATCTCTGATCACGAAGGGAAGCCGTTGCTGGAGGCAAACGCCGGGTGCAACCAGCGCTTCGATCTCGTGAATGGCGACGTGCTCCTTCCGATCCGTTACCGCAAGGATGCCGGAGCACCCGCCTACACCACGATTGTGGCCCGCTGCTCTTTCGACGGCAAGACGCTCACGTATCGCACCCATGGAACGGAACTGACGCTCCCTCGTGATCGCGGCTTCTACGAACCTTCGGTGACGGGCTTTGATGGGCGCTACTATCTGACTCTCCGTGCCGACCATTCCGCCTATGTCACACGAAGCGAGGATGGCCTAGACTACGAACCTGCTCGTGAATGGACATTCGACGACGGCGCACCGCTTGGTAGCTATAATACGCAACAACACTGGGTCACTCACGGGCGGGAGCTCTACCTCGTTTACACCCGCCGCGGTGCAAACAACGACCACGTTTTCCGCAACCGGGCGCCTCTGTTTATCGCCCGCGTCGATCCCGTCCGCCTTTGCGTTCTGCGGTCTACGGAGCGGGTGCTGATTCCCGAACGAGGTCTTGGCCTCGGCAACTTTGGCATCGTAGTCGTGAGCCCGAAGGAAACATGGGTGATTACCGCTGAAGAGGCTTTCCCGGCCAATCGTCGTCATGAGCCCAACCATGTGCTACTGGCGCGCATCCTTTGGACGAAATCCCTTTGATCTGAGATCATTCACGTCGCCCGCCTTCGCTCATAAACGATGGGGGTGAGACTCGGGCGATCTCTGGGCCGGGTAAATTTATGTGGTGCCGATCCGAGGCGTCGCGTTCATCCGTCGCTCTCAAAGTGGATCCTTGATAGGACCACAGGTCCTCATTTGAAGACTGATGATTCTGGAGCAAAAAAGAGCCATGCCCTCCCTGCGCCAATCTCGTTTTCGTGGTCTCATCGCCGCGCCCTTCACTCCCTTTCACGCCGACGGTTCATTGAATCTCGGCATCATTCCACACTATGCCCGTTTTCTTCAATCACGTGGGGTGCAGGCCGTCTTCGTCTGTGGCACCACCGGCGAAGGCGCCTCCCTTTCAACGGAGGAGCGCGAACAGGTCGCCGAGGCGTGGCAGAAAACCGCCGGGCCTGCGCTACCCGTTATTGTGCATACCGGCCACACCTCGCTTCCAGAGGCGCGACGATTGTCATCCCACGCGGAAAAAATCGGCGCTGCCGCCATCGCGGCGCTCTCTCCTTTTTTCTTCAAGCCGCGCAATAATGCCGAGTTGATCGATTGGTGCGCCGGTGTTGCCTCCTCCGCACCTTCGCTGCCTTTTTATTACTACAACATCCCGTCGATGACCGGAGTGTCGTTTCCCGTGATCGAATTTATTCAACAAGCAGCCGGTCGCATCCCGACCTTGGCCGGCATTAAATATACGCACGAAGATCTGCCCGATTACAGTGCGTGCGTCCATCACGAACAAGGCCGCTACGATGTTCTTTTCGGTCGCGACGAACTTCTGCTGGAAGGATGGAGCCATGGCGCGCAGGGGGCGGTGGGTAGCACCTACAACTATGCTTCCCCGCTCTACGTGCGTCTCCTGTCCGCTCTTGAGAACGGAGACCGTTCGTTGGCTCGCGCATTGCAGGATCAGGCCATCGCGATGATCGCCGCGTGCAATGCAGTCGGGGTCACGCATCTTTCCGCCTCCAAGTCTCTCATGGCCTTGCTAGGCGTCGACTGCGGCCCGGTTCGCCTGCCGCTCACCAATCCCACGGTTGCGCAACGGGACACCTTGCGTGAAAAGCTGGACTCGATCGGTTTCTTTAAATTCGCAAAAGTGAACTGACCTTTGGGGCGTTTGTTCGAGCTGGACCAAGCCGGCGCTTTGGAGTCGACCGTCATAAGCGACGCGGAGGAGATCGGTGAAATCTTATGACTGGAAGAGCTTTTATAATATCGATGATGTTTGAACGGACGGGAATATGAACGTCGTCCCTTTCGAGCGACGAGTCCGGCGTGGCCGCAAAGAATGAAATCGAGCGGTGCTGTTAGGCTAATTCCAAATACTGCACTCTGCCCCGGAAGGAGGGATTCGCTGAGACCATCGGAAACCGGAATTGCTGATCAGATTGGCGGATTTCTCTCGATCCCGCCTTCCGGCGAAAGTGTCCGGATTGGGTCGACTGCGTTAATGCGGTATTGCGCTTCGCCCATTATTCAAGCCGCACTCTTAATCGAAAGAATCGACGAGTTTCATTCATCAATGTGACCTTGATCACAGATCGGTTGTCGCCAAAGATATTGCTACAACCCGCAAGTGGTAGCCAGTCTGTATCAGGCCCCAGCGTTGTTGCTGTTTCGATTGTATAATAACGATTTTTCCCGGTGTATCCACTTTGTAATGCCGCAATGGCCAGAAACTCCAAAGCAAGCGTGCCATTTTCCCGGGGGGAGATATTAATCCGGGGTATGTCATTGGCATTTATCGGTGAAGTGCCGGAAATGTATTCATCCTTATTTGATAGCCCGTCGACATCAGTATCCTCCGGTGCCATTTGGCTAGTCGTGCCAAAATAGAGTCGCTCCCAGTAGTCGGGTATCCCGTTTCCATCGGCGTCTGCTGGAGCGGGAGGCGACATGATGGCCACTTCCGTGAGACTATTCCAGTCACTCATACTGTTTCCGTGGCCTACAATACGCACATAGCGCGCAATAATGGTCGGAAATCCAAAGGATTCCAGCGCCTCTGACAATCCCGCACCCGCTCCACTAAAAACCAGCTGCCAATTGATGCCATCTGCTGATACCTGCACGTCAAAAAAAGTTTTTCGCTGATTCCCTAAATAAAATGCAATCCGAACTCCGTTGACGCTCTTGGCCGCTCCCAAATCATACGTGATTGATTGGCCGTCACCTTGTGCAGACCAACGTGTCGCTAAATTGTGATCCATCGTGTTGGCTGGCAGATTGGGGTCCTGCCATGTGGTAGCCTCGACTGCCGCGGGCGTAACCTGTGCGGCTGGGGCCACCATCACGGTGGTTTGTGCGACGCTGGAGTGGCCCGTATCAAGCAGAACCCTCAAAGAGACCGTATGCGTGCCGACTGGCAAAACGACGGGCAGCAATTTGCCTGAACCTAAGTAAATATCGCCTACCCACCAGTCCCATTCTTTTGGTGTGCCATTATAGATCAAGGTTCGGCTCGCATCGAGTATGGCCATCGCTTGCCCGACGTTGGTCGTGTCAGTCACTTCCTGTGGGGGGCCGGCATCAGCGTAAACTGGGCTTAACGTGAGATTGTAAGACTGGGTGATGCTGGCACCGGCCGAGGTGTCTCCAGGTAGGTTGAAGGTTAGTCGAGTGGTGCCTGTAGAAGTATCAAATACCGCCTGTTGACCAATAAGCTTTCCGGTGATCGTCAGATGGACCTCCGTTGCTCCTGTTGGGCTTGCCACGGAGATAATCATTTCGCTGTTGGCTCCCGTCTTGAATAAAGCTACGCAGGGGGACTCAGCGGTGACTAGGCAACCGGGGGCTAATGTGATCGATCCTGCTTGATGGAAACTGGCTCCAATCAGTCCTTGGTCGGTATGTTTTACTGCCTGAAGTGCAGTTGTGTTGGCGAGAATCTCAATTGGGTTGGCGTTTGCGAAGGCCGATACGGTAGCGGAGTCATCGGTTGGCAAAACGATATAACTGTAGCTCTGGCCGCTTGGGCTTATACCGTGGTCAATACCGAGCTGAAATACATCTGTGGTAATTGTAGCGCTGCTATATTCGTTATTGATGCTCTTCCATGAGCCGCTTTGGGCTGCGTTTTTAATATAAATACTGGTCGGGGTCGGAAATACATATCCAACGCCATCATGAAATATCCAGTTGGTGTTTACCAGTGTGCGGCTGCCCAGTGCCAAAACCGTAGACGCGCCGCCGCCCACAGCCGCCTGCACGGGCGTTCGCAGGAGGGACTGGTTGATTGTGGTAAACACGGGGTTGCTTGTAGTGCCATGTATGTCAGAACCAAGAGCAGCAAAACCTCCGTTGAAGAAAAACCAGCTCTTGCGTGCGATCACCTTAATTCGGCTGTCGTTCTGATCGAAGGTCGACATGCCTGCACTGCCATTTGTAACACCTCCTACGAAGGTTGTTTTTCCTGCAAAGGGGTAAGGTATTCCGGGAGGAGTGGCATTTTGCTCGACCGTAGTTCCGGGGACTCGCAGCCAGTTCCACACCGGGAAAATATCATCGTATTCACGCCCGTCCCGATAAATAAATGTCGCTCCGTATGGGAGATAGAATCCCTTTAAATTCTCATTGTTGATGACCTCGCCGCCAATTGTGCGAGTGGAAAATGTCTTCAGTGAAATCATCGATCCGGCAGTGCGTTGCACTGTGTAATCCGAGCGCCAGAGGTGCTTGTGTCCGACTATGCCATCTCCGCCTGCATTCATGTGATCCAAAATGAGCACATAATTGTCCCGATAGGCATTATCTACGGCTATCATTTGCTGCAGTGCCTTGATCATTGCCGGACCTTTTTTAAAGAAATCCTGCCGGCTAATTTCGCGTCCGATTACGTTCCAATCATAGCGATCATTTCGGACCATCCATCCGTTGCCATTCAATATCTGGGTGCGCAACGTAACCAGCGACGAACCCGAAAAGGCATAGGCGCTGCCGCGCAAAAAAAATGCCCATTTAGCAACATCCGTAAGAAACCCCGCACCGTATCCACCATTATAGAGCTGCGTGCCATGCTGGTAAAAACTGCCATCAACCTGCACGCCATCTCCGGATGTAATGTGCAATGTATCATTGATGCCTGCGACACCTGCTGCCACTCGCGAAATACTATTTTCCAATAGGCCCCGTTGGATTACCAAGCTCGAATACCAGATACGGTTTTGGCCGGTTCCAACCGGTCCGGGCGAGAGCTTGGAAATTCCTTTAGTCAGTTGTGTTGAGGTCAGTTGCGACTGCATCAAAAGCAGGGTCGGAGCCAGTAGCAACGGTCCTCCAAGATCATTCCACCACCAGTTCGTCGATTGAGGATTGGCCGAAAACCAATAATCGAGCCCGATGCTAATAGCCTGTTGGACTTGGGGGTTTTGATAATAGACATCCCCGGCTGTATTGTAACTGGCGGCAAAATTGAGAAGCCGGTTCAAATGGGTGGAGGGGCCCCAGAACGCCGACGCAGTTGAGGTATAGGCGATATCCGGCCATGACCCATTGATTTGCTGTGAGTTGAGCAAGTTGACGAGGGCGCTTGGGTCGACAAGATTCTCTGCGCGAGCCGATTCGCTCACTTCTGCCTTTATAAGCGAAATGTCATCCGCGCGCGCTAGCACGGCCACCACGAAAAACATGCAACATTGCATATGTCTTATAGTGATAAGATGCATGTGGACACGAACTTGGCCTTCAATGGCGAGTTATGAAATGGGGTGTGCCACTGATCACCAGCACATTGCCCGTGGTGAACTAGCTGCGAAGGTTCGGATCTGAGAGAACTAAAGGGGCCGGGGCGATGACATCGGGAGCTCCAGTTGCCACCGATGGTGGGCGGGCGACCCTGCCGTTATCGGAGTTATCCACCTCGTAGGATTTGAGCGCTTTAAAGAGCGCCCGAATATCGTGCAGGCCTCCCCAAGTGAACCAGATACCAGTGATGATGCAGAGCCCGATGGGCACGCCTACCCCTACGACGTGCCAATAGGCTGACCAGACGTGGTTCGGCCAAGGGGCTATCACGTTCCACGTCGTGCCTATGAGAAAAACCGAGAACCACATCACGTTCCAACCAAAGAAGGTGCCGGTTATCCAGCGGTCGCTGCGTGAAAAGTTCTCATTGAATCCGACAAGTCTCGCCCAAGTGAGGCGTGCACGCAGAGGTGTGGAGGGTGATTCGCGGTGAAGCATTGCGGCGATATCGTGGGGGGGCCGACAGGTGAGTAGGGAGACGCCGACATAACCTGTCACTGCGAGCAGGGTGGTGAAGAACGAGACCTGCACGCCGTTGAGTGGGAAATTAGGGATGGTTTTGGAGAGGATGATACCGCCGCCTGAGCACACGACGCCGATGAGCAGGGCGGTCCATGCGCCGGCGGCCGTGCCTTTTTTCCAATAAAGACCGCCGATGATCGCTGCTCCCGCTCCACCAACATAGATGGCGGTGGTAATGCTCCACCACATGACGATGAACTCGGTCTGGGTGAAAATGATGCCGAAAACGAAGGCGAAAACGGCCACGAAAGTGCTGCATCCGCGCAGTAGGCGGATATGATTTTTTGGTGAAGGAGCTTTTTTAAGAAGCGGCAGAATGACGTCCTGCGCTAGGATGCCCCCCCAAGAGTGGAGGTGAGTGGAGTCGCCGCCAAAGATGCCCATGATAAGGATGGCGCAGAGGGCGCCTTTGATGCCTATCGGGAGCAGATAAGAAAGCGCGACGGGAACCTCCATTTGGGTGCGGAGTTGGGCGTTTTCGATCTGGGCGAGCGCGGCGTGCGCGGGAGCGGCTGCGGCGGAGAAATCGGGGTTTTGGAGAAATGAAATAGCGGCGGCGGCAAGCAGCACCACAACCACGGCTTTGCCGGATTCTCGCCACCGACCAAGGATGCCGCCCATCAGTGATTCGTGTGGTGAGGCGGCGGCTGAGTTGTAGGCGCTAGCGTTCTGCCAAGCCATGACGCCGTAGACATTCAGCATCATCGACATCAAAGCATACCAAAGATTGATGTCCTGCACCTTCCAGGCGTCGAACGGATTGATCAATGAGAACCCTGCCGGGCGACCGGAGATCACGGGTTCCATGTGTGCCCAGCCAATGACGAAAAATACACCTCCGATGATGAGAAGATAGAAAAGCTGCGAGATAATGCCTTCAAGACAGTCAGTAACCATGAGGGTGATGAGACCGCCTGTGAGCGTCAGGGTAAGGCTGATACAAAGGAACAGACCCATGAGGGGCACATAGGTCGGCAGCGACCATGTGCCGAAATGGAGCTCCGGAGGAATTTGCAGAAAATAGACGACGAAGCGGGCTCCAATGGCGGGGATGATACCGAAGTTTAAAATGCCTGCCAAGAAACCGAGCACGCCGGTGAAGAGGCGGAAACGGTGGCTGTAGCGGCGCTCGAAAAACTCCGCGAGAGTCATGCACCGCGTTTCACGGAAGCGGTAGATGACGAACCCGGAGACTGCGAGGGCAACGCCCACGGGTGCCGCCATGCATCCCCACCAATGAGGCACGAAGCCGGCTCGGGCAAACACCTCCCATGCGGCGACGAAGACCACGGCCCCGGCTTGCATTTCACCGCGAGCGACCGCGAGCAGATAACGCCCGCCGAGACGGCCTCCTGACACAAAATGCGCCACGCTTTTCATGTGACGTTGCGTCATGAAGCCTACCGCGAAAACAAGCAGAAGTGGACACGCGATGAGGAGCCAGTCGATAAGATGCATGGGTAAAATTTCGAATAATTGTGCGCGGAGGAGCCGCAGATTTGTCGGCGTCGATGTGGAGGCCGGTTACTGCACCTCGTTGCGCTTTTGTGACAGCGCTCGCGGTTGAGTGAAAACCGCTCGGTCGGCTATCAATCGTCGATGGCAGGAGACAAGGCGAGCGGGTGGGCGAAGGGTCATGGGGCGTCGCTGAAACCAGTCCGGTTTCCCAAGCACCTCAATCAGATGTGAAGGCATCGCGATGCCTTCTGAATTCATCGGCGTTGGGTGAGGCATCCGGAATCGGCCCTTGTAATATCAAGGATGAACGAAACGGAAACGCGGTGACGCCGGTCTTGCGGGGGCGAGCGTTTGTTAACATTCAACCTGGAAATCCCCCCCCCCCCCCTTTATTCCAATGCGATTTGGTGGCGGGCGGTGATTTCAGTCACGTGTTGATGTAGCCGGCGGGATTCGGCGAGGTGGTCGACGCCGGGTATCGCAGAGACGTATTCCACGCTAAGAGTGCCTTGATAAGCATGGCGATTAAGGTCGCGAATTAGCTTGTTGAAATCGATGACTCCATCGCCGACGGCCACTTGTATTTCGTCGTCGCGATTTCGTCCGCTGGGGCGCAAATGCACGTGGCGAACAAAGGGCAATAATGCTTCGTAGCCTTGTTTCCAAAACGGACCAATGGCGAAATGAGTGAGATCAAGGGTGATGCCGAGGCCAGGCACTTCGCGCACAAGTTGAAGGCATATGTCGGGATCTTCCGTGCAGGTATCAAGATGGGTCTCGACGTTGAGCGTAAGTCCTTGAGCAGCGGTTTCCACCGTCAGGCGGCGCAGGCGGTTGATTTCATTGGCCAGCGAACTTAGCTGGGGGCGAGAGGCACCAATTGTAAGCGTAGTGACGCCGAGGCGGCAGGCGATTTTCCCCACAGCCTGAATCCGTTCAATTTGTATTTCGACGGAGACCTGGCCAAGGCCTAGATTGAGGCCCGCTGGCCGGATACCGGAGGCTTCGCACGCCGACAGGAGTCGGGATGACACTTCTGTCTCGTGACCTACCACCGTTGACGGGCTCAGGTTTGCCCAGCCCTCAATCAGGGCGAGATCGATATACCGGAATCCGAGATCGGCGACCCTCTGGATCGTATCAACAAGAGGAAGTTCGGAGAAAATGAGCGTGGAGCCGGCGATTTTCATAGGGCATTTTGAATCTTTACGGTGCGGTTCTCACGGGCAGCGCGCACCACGGCGTTTTCCATGTATAGAACCCGCAAGCCGTCTTCACCGGTGGCGGGCGGTGGATCACCCGCCCGCAGCGCCTTGACAAACGCGGCGATGCTAAGATCGAAGCTTTGATCCAGCGTAACGGCGGGCGTCGTGCGGAGGGCATCGACCAGAGGACCGTCGATGAAGCGGCCGCAAGTATTGGCGGGGGTTATATCCACCAACTGGATACGCTCATTTTCTCCATAAAGGGATATCTCCATCAGGTGCCGGTCAAATGAGGTATGCTTGGTTGCGGCGAGGGTGGCGACGGCGCCGGAGCTGAACCTGAAGGTGGCCGATGCCGCCAGCGACGGAATGTAAAGCATCTCGTCTTGGCCGCGCCAATCATAGGGTGTGTCCTCCGGATTGCCTTTCAGCGTCGCGCTCACTTCAAGCGCATCGCCGAAGTAAAACCGCAGCATGTCCAGCATGTGGTGCCATAGATAGGCGTGGGTCTGTGCGACCGCCAGCGGCACCGCGCCGGTCGCTCCGGATGCCAGCCGGGCTTTGATCGCGGCGAAGCCGGGCAACGTGCGATAGTTGTAGTTTACCGCGAGCATGCCTTCGGTTCGGCGGGCGGCGGCGACCATTCGTTCGCCGGCCTGCACAGTGTCAGCCATGATTTTTTCGCAAAACACCGCGGCTCCGGACTCCAGGGCATGGATCACGGGGATTTCGTGATTGGATTCGCGAGTGGCGATGGAAACCACGTCGGGCTTTTCCTTGGCAAGCATAGCCTCGAAAGAGGTGTAGGCGGTGACACCAAACGCGGTAGCGGCTTTTTCGGCCGCAGCGGGTTGAATGTCGCACACGGCGACAAGCTTTACACCAAGGGTGATGGAATAAGCGTGGGCGTGGCAACGACCAGCGTAGCCGCAGCCCACCACAGCCACTTTGAGATCACTAGTAATGGAGGTCATAGGTGGAATTATGATAAACCTGTTTTTTTTAAAAACTTGGATTATCTTATGCTTCCACTTGGATGATGTTTACATGGATCACCGCGCTTTTGTCGGACGTGTGGCGTCGTTGCGCCCGCTTGGAATCGGGGTCGAATATTACCCGAATTATGTGAATCGTATCGCGGCGCCGCACTCGCTGGATGTGGTGCTCATCAGTTTTATTTTACGCGGTCGCGGCCGACATTTGATCGATGGTGATATATTTCCCGAACTGGGGGGCGCATCAGTGGCGGTCACGCATTACGGGCAGCGGCACGATATTATCACCGGCAAAGGGGGGATGGATGTGCTTAATATTTACCTCGATCTGAATCGTTGCCGATTACCCGTGATGCCGCATGCGTTGCGCCGGGTCTTACCGTTGATCATCCCTCTTCATTCGCGTTTTCAGCACCGGCTTAATCGGATCACGCGACTGCAAATCAACGATGCCGAGCCGATGGCCGCCTGTGTCTTTGCGATCAAGCGAGAGCTCGAGGAGCACAAGCCAGGATATGCAGATGCGGCGATGCTGCAGTTCTCTCACTTTCTGATCATGTGCTGTCGGCACGCGTTGGTGAACGGGCTGATTCCTGCCGAGGAGCTTGAGGCGCAGCCTCAGCCCAGCTTGGAGGAGCTGCGCCAGTATCTCGACAGTCACTACCATTTGCCGCTTACGCTTGCGCATTTGGCGAAACGCACTCGCCTTTGTCCGACTTATTTATGCCGAGCGTTCAAGGGCTACACAGGCAAGCGGCTTTTCGACTACATCATCGATCGCCGAATCCAGGCAGCGATGCTCGCGTTACGTTATAACGATGAGAAGGTGCTGAGCATCGCTCTGACTTGTGGCTTTAACGACCTCTCTTACTTCAATCGAAAATTCAAACAGTTCGCGGGCGCCGCGCCTTCGGCTTACAGGAAAAAATTCATTAAAGCTTCAATTTAATGATCACTCATTTTGCCAATCCACGTGGCAAGATGCTGAGCTAAAAAGGTGATGGGATGTGTCTTGGTTGTCGTTTAGGCTGCAGGTAATTTCTCATGCGTGATCACTTTCATGATTTAGGGAGACTGCCGTGGGCCTTTGTTTTTTGCATGAGATCGATAAACTGCCTGCCGAAATAAGTGTAAAATAGTGCCTCGAAGATGGCTATGGCCGGGTAATACAGCCAGTCCACCCGAGTGCCCGCCAAGGCGAAAAAATAATGCGCCGCCGCCAGCACGATTATGAAAGCGGGGGCCGCAAACGTGAGGTATCGAATGACGGATACCCACCCTAATACTATATATCGGTGGATGAAATTGTCCCCTTCTGCTCCTCCGTTTTGGAGGTAGATCCAGTAGGTTCCGATGAACGCAAGCAGCACGGATATGGATCCATTTACGTAATGCCATGTGTCTGAGACGGTGGGCAACAGCCCCGTCAGGGCGGTGATGGCTGCAAAACCAATTACGTAAGTCACGCTTTCTTTTTCGGGCAACGGGCCTTCAGCGAGTCTGGTCTTTAGTTTTTCGATGGAGTAAAAATACATGGATTTTTAGCCCCTTGAGGGCAGCGGTGATCGACTACGGCTTCGCCGGCATGGCGCTTGAAGACGACACGGATTTGCTAGGGATAAGCAGTGTAATGCAGAGTCCGAGGGGGCCGAGGAAAAGGCACAAAGGCAAAGCGACTTGGAGTCGGTTTTTCCATTTCCCGATAATAACACCGCCTATTATCGAAAGAATCCAGAGTGCCGAAACCGTGATTATTAAAACGGGAATATAATGTATGGTTGTGTGCGTCATGTTGGTTGTGTGCGTTTTAGGTGGGGGCCTAATTACGGTGAACACTTTATTCACGGGCCGGCTCGCGCGGGGTGCTGAGAGTGTATCGGAAGGTGTATTGATTCGCGTTGAGCTTGTAGCGGTCGAGGACGTCCGGTCCGCAACTACGGGTGCCGAGGCCTCGGTGCGCGGCGTCGAGGTAGACGAGGGTTTCAGTATGGGGAATCAGATCCGAGGTGTGTGTGGCGGCGAATAAATCCTCGGCACTGTAGTGGGAGGCATTGAATTCGAAGGTGGGCGCGCCAGTGATACGAAGCGCGGGGGCCTTACGTTTTGACGAGATTTCCAGCCAGCGCACGTCGGTGTGGTGCCCGTGTTCCTGAGGCATAACATAATCCACGTATTCATCGGCGACGGTTGTGCGGTAGCAACCGAGGTGGCTGCCGGTCTTTCGATCAGAATAATTTTCCAAGGGGCCTCGACCGAAGTAGGCCAGGTTTTTATAGCCGTTCACAAGGTCGAGGCGGACGCCGGCTCGGGGTAGATCAATCATGTCTTCGCCGGAGAAGAGAATCGTGTTATCGACGACTAGGCGGCCATCGGGATGCAGAGTGTAGTGATGCGTATGGCGACAATCGGTCCAGCGGGAGCGGCCGGAAGCGACGTGGATCAACGTGACGGTGACCGAGCCATCCCGGTTGGGTTGCCAGGAGAATGACTCCGATCGATGGACAAGTGGGGCGGATATAAGCCCGAGTTTTTGCCAGCGATCCAGCGGTTTCCCTGTTTGGTTGGTCCACAGCTTGATACCGTCGTTATCCGTGGCGGCGCGATTGATTTCAACGAGGGGGCCGCGCGCAAGCACTTCGATGCCTCGAAGACGAAGAGAAGAGAGTGTGGATGTTGTGCGGGAAAACAGGGCCTCTATTTCACGGACTTTGAGCACGAGGCCGTGGACCGGTGTTTCGACCTGAACCGAGACACTGTGGTCCGGTGTGGTGGGGGTGGATACCCGGCGGCGCTCCGATGCGGTCTGCAGGGTGAGCTGGGTGGATGCCACTTCGTGGCCGCGAGGTGCGTAGGAGGAGTTGACCAAGGTGGTCCATTTTACGGTGAGGTGCGCCTCGGCGTTGGGAGGCAAGCCGCCGAGCGGGATGGGAATTTCCGTGCAAGCGCCGGCGGCGAGATCGAGAGATGGAAGCGGGGCGCTTCGGGTGGCAACGCCATCAATCAGGAGGGTCCACTCGCCATGCAGATGGGCCAGGGAGATGAAGTCGTGCCCATTGCGAATACGGATCCGGGGCTTGGCGGACTTGATCCATTCGACGTCCACAGGTTGCGCCAGATGCTTAAATTCCCAAAGTGCGGGATGCGGTATTCGATCTGCCGATACCATGCCATCGCAGACGAAGTTGGCATCGTTAGGGATATCACCGAAATCGCCGCCGTAGGCGAAATGTTCGTGGCCGTCGGGGGTGTTGACGCGGAGACCGTGATCGAGCCATTCCCAGATAAACCCCCCTTGCACTCCGGGCTTTGTTTTGAAGAGATGAAAATAATCGGAGAGCGAGCCGTTGGAGTTGCCCATTGCGTGCGAGTATTCACAGAGAATTACGGGGCGGGCCAACGGATGAATCGGGGCTCGCGATCCGGGGATGGCGGGATCGATTTTTCGACCAAGCGAATCGGTATGGGCGTCAAGAGCGGCCTGCGTTGAGGGCTTGATCCAAGTCTCTGATACGGGATGCCAGTTTTGGGTGACGAGATCACTCCATGCCGCGATCTCGGCAATGGAGGCATACATGGGGCAGATCAAATCGCTAACAGTGGATCCTGCCTGCCAGGCGACACCGGAAGGGGAAGCCAGTCCTCCCTCGTAGTGGATGAGCCGGGAGGGATCGTAAGCGCGTATCCAGCCCGCCGCCGCGTCGTGATGGGGGCCGCAGCCAGACTCATTGCCGAGGGACCAGGCGATGATTGCGGGATGGTTCTTGTCGCGATAGACCATGCGCATGGCGCGGTCGATCCAGGCTGCGGCATAGCGCGGATCGTGGCACAACTCATGGTAATAATCGTGCGATTCGAGGTTGGCTTCATCCATGACGTAGAGACCGTGCTCATCGCAGAGGTCTAGCCAGCGAGGATCGTTGGGATAGTGGGAGGTGCGGACGGCATTGAAGTTGAACTGCTTCATCAGCGTCACGTCCTTGACGAGAGTTTCGTAGGGAACGGCTTTGCCGAAGTCGGGGTGGTGGTCGTGGCGATTGATTCCCTTGATGAGGACACGCTTGCCGTTGATGAGCAGGTCGCGATCGACGACCTTTACGGTGCGAAAACCGAGGCGCACGATGGTGTGTTCGACACCGTGTGGCGAGGTGAGGCTGATGAGGGCGGTGTAGAGGCACGGGGTTTCGTGCGACCAAGGTTGGAGGCGACCGGAGGGGATAGGGGTTGAGAAAGCGGCCGTGCGGCGGGTGCGGCCGACCGCCGGGCGCTTGCTGGAGACGGCTTGGCTCAGGGGAGTGTCAAAAACCGGGAGGCCTTGCGGGTCGAGCAGCTGGAGTTTGACCGAGGCATTTTCATGCAGGCCGTCCGCGTATCCGATGCGAACATCGACTCCGAGCGATCCCGATCGGTTGTCGGTATTCAGCAGGGGGCGTGCATGAATGTCCTCGATGTAGGTTTTCGGGGTGGCCAATAGGCAGACGTCTCGATGGAGGCCGGAGAGCCACCATTGGTCCTGATCTTCGATATACGACGCGTCGGACCACTTGATGACGATTGCGATGAGTTCGTTGTCCGTGTTTGGGCGGATGACCGATGTGAGCTCGAACTCCGCCGGGAGGCATGAGTCTTTGCTTAGGCCGATGGCGGTGCCGTTGAGATACACGGCGAGAACGCTGGTGGCGCCGCCGAACTGGAGCACTACACGGTGTCCTGTCCAGGTGGGCGGGAGTCTAAAAAAGCGCCGGTAAACGCCGGTGGGATTGTTCTTGGGCACGAGCGGAGGCTCGTGGTCGAACGGCATTTGTATATTCGTGTAATGCGGCTTGTCGTGTCCTTGAGTCTGGAGATTGCCGGGGACCTGTATCGTGTCCCACGCGGCAGCGGCCGCGACGGCTGATTTGGTGTAGCGGATGGCGTCCTCAGGCGTGGCTTCGCAGCGAAACTGCCATTCGCCATTCAACGAGATAAGTCGTGACGATTTGGATACGTTGCGCGCCCGTGCCTGCTTCTCCGTGGCATACGGAATGAACCTGGCGCGCGGGGGCAGTTTGTTGAGTGAGGTGAGCTCGGGTTGCTCCCAGGTGTTTATGAGTCCGAACTTTAGCATGGGAGTGTGCGCGTGATGATCAGGGCGAGATGTCGGTCGTCTTGGGAGATGCAGGCAGAAGACTGCGCGCGAGTTTATCCAGGTCGCTTCTCGGGTTGCCTGACTTCCAGTTGCTGGCGTGTTGGACCAGGAAAATACGGATCTGGCCGTGATCGACCACCATGTTGGTTTTATAGGCTCCGTCCCAGCCGAAGCGCGTGCCATCGGCGGAGGCACTGATGCCGAGGCCATACATGTTTTCGACCAGCGGACCGGTTTGTTTCGCGGTCATCTGGCGGACGGATTCCGGGGTGAGGTAGGTTTTCCCATCAAATGAGCCTTGGTTGGCGAGCATCTGGCAAAAGCGCGCGACATCGCGTGCGGTGGAAAATAATCCTCCGCCGGGTGCGGCATAGCGCCCCGGGCCGTCGAGTGGATAAGTGAGGTATTGGATACGCGTGGCGACGAGCGGAGTATCGGCAGGGCCGTTTTTGTAGCTTGTGGCGAGTCGCGCAAGTTGGGCCGTGCTGGGAAAAAACGTGGTATCGCTCATCCCGAGCGGGGTGAACAAGCGTTCTTGCAGGAACTGCTCGAAGGAAAGTCCGGTCACAACTTCGACGATGCGACCTGCGGTATCTATACCTTCGTTGGAGTATCGGTAATGGGTGCCGGGGTCGGAAAGCAAAGGCTCCAGGAGATTGTGCTCGATGGAGGTTTTAAGCGGGACGGAGTCGATTACGCTGCGATCTTTGGTGTTGAGGAAACGCATGCCGCTCGTGTGAGAGAGGACTTCGCGGACGGTGGGTGGATGCGAGGGTGGCGTGAGTGTGCCATCGGATCTCAGGACCTTGAGATTTTTGAAATCGGGCAGATAGGTGACTACAGGTTCATCAAGTTTAACGAGGCCTTCCTTGACTAGCATCATCACAGCCACGCCGGTCACGGGCTTGGTCATCGAGGCGATCCAAAACATGTCGTCGGTGCTCATGCGACGTTGGGTGGCGATGTCGGCGAAGCCCACGGCTTCGAGATGAAGAACGTTTTTTGGATCGGCGATCAATGCGACGGCACCGGCCATGATGTGATTGTCCACATAGGGCTGGAGGACCGGGGCGACCACAGCCTGGTCGTATTGCGCGTGAGCCAGTGACGGGGATAGTAACAGCGCAACTGAGGCGAGGAGGATTGAAAGCGGGAAGAATTTCATGCGCGAATTTTAATATGGGCGATAGAGACAGGGGATTTATTCGGCGACTGCCGCAGCCACTGTGAGCGAAACATCTTCTTCAATCCCGGGCAGGGACGTGGGGGCGAGTTTACAGCCAGGCCATTCCTCTCCATCCCGGAATACACCGTGTGAAAGACGTTTGATGCCGTGTAACGAGGGTGACCCCATCTCAGAAATCTTCCATCCATCGGCGTTGTTGAAATAAGTGACCGGACCGGAACGGCGAATGACCTCAGGCACTGCGGGAATGTCTTTCCATTCAATGCCTGCTGGATTGCGATTGATAAGAAAGCGCCAGAATCCGCTCAGAGTATTGGCGGATGGTGCAACTGCGAACAGCGGAGCTTCCGGATCGATGGCATTGGGCAAAGTGCCATCTGAAAAAACGTAGCTGGCCACGGTTTTTTGTAAGCCGAAGATTTTGTTTTTAAGCGCGGTTGATCGTGGATCACCGTGCTTGGCGAGATATGTGAGAAGACCCGTGTAATCGCAGATGACCTGTTTGTTGTTACGCAGCCAAACGCGGCGTCCCTGCTTGCGCGAAGCCGCATCGTTGATGCCAGATGCCATATGATGGAAGCCCGCTTCATCGACGAATATGGAATCGGTCAGGGTTTCGGTGATACGTGTGAGTATCGGAGGGATACGCGAGTCGGGTTTGATGCGGTGGATAAGGGTCAGCATCTGACCGATCAAAACGAGATAACCACTGCGTTCGGTGAAATCAGCCCGATCGCCGCGTTCAAACAAGCCGAGGGATGAATTGAAATACCTTGGACCGAGATAAACATCGAGCGCGGGTAGTCCGTGAGTCTCAAAGGGACGCCAATCGCCCACAACCTGACCGTAGCGCGCAAGAGCGGCAATGGTGACGAGATCCTGATTGATCACTCCGCACCAACCGGCGGAAGCCAAAGGACCGCTCCAATCATTGCCTCGTTTCCACCAGAAGCGGGAGAACCAGTCGAGATGACGAGCCAGAGAGATTTCGATTTCGTTGCGAACAACTAAGTCGTCAGGCCGGTCTTCATAATGATCAAGCAGTGCCAGCATTGGAAGCATCTGATGGATCGGGCAACTCCAGTGAGAATCGTAGCTCGGCTCGTTTTCACCGCTGGCGTGGATGAATCCTCCCTTGGGGGACTGCAACCAGAGCATCTGCGCAGCGAGTGCGTCGGCGAAGTGCCGCCAGCGGAATGAATCACTACCGTTGGCGAGCATGCGGACCCCTTCATGCACATGGGCAAGGCCTGCTACGGTTTGACCGTGATAGTGACGGGCCAGCGCGGAACTGACGCCCCAGCATGCATGCAAATGGAGACCTCCCACCGCTCCCGCGCCTTGGCGCCAAGCGAGTATCTGCGCCGTGGCAAGACCGAGAGTGGCCGGACCAAAGGCATCGCTCGGCGAGCGGTCAGGGCGCGGATAGGTGATTGTCATGCAGAGGCGACGGACATGTTATCGTGTCGTGGGTCCAAACACCTGAACGTCTGTCGTGAAGACAAAAAGCGGCGGATATGTGATGGAATCGGGATGGTGATCACTGTAGGTCAGACGAATGTAGCGAGCCTTTGATGGCGCGAAGGTGAAAAGGCGTTTCTCCTCTTTACGAATCGAGAAGCTATAGCTGCCTATGGTGCGGAACCCGGTATTGTCGTCGCTGATCGCGACTTCGATTGTCTTGGTCGAACCAAAGCTGGGCACTCCGATGGCGATCCGGTCGATCAGGATCGTTGCTCCCAGGTCCACCGTGACGGTTTTAGGGAACTTGTTTTCGTCGTTGGTTGCGAAGGTGGTATTCATTCCGCTGGCCCACGAGCCGTCCGTGAGGCCGGTGTTCCAGCCATGGGTGTTGGGATCGCTTGATATCCATGATTTGTTGAGCGCGAGGTTGGGGCCAAAGTCCTCGGGAATGGCGGTGATTTCCCTGCCAAGGAGCGCAACGTCTTCGGTGCTGAGGGCCACTAGCTTGAATTGATGCGACAGCGGTTTGGCCGCCGCCCGCTGCATGGCGGCAACTTCCCGATTTGCGGTGTCCAATGCAGTGATGGCGCTTTGCAGTCGGGACTTTATTTCCGGGTTCGTATTGCTGGCGTAAGGCACCTGAAACGTGCGCCATCGGGTGTTGTGAAGATTGGCCCGGTCGAGTGTGAGTTTGTGGACGAGGGCGGCTTGCGCGGCCATTGGCGTGGCCAGCATTGCGAGATTAATGCTATCGGCCAGTTCACTTGAGGAGAATGTTCCGATGAGATTGTCGTCGATAAACAGTTTGTAGGAAGCGGATGTGAGCCCGGTTACTCGCAAGGGTTGCTGATTAAGTGTTTCGATGAAGTCGGAAGATTTGACGGCCAATGCCGTCTCCGGATTTTTTAAATCAATCGGCATCGGCAGGGACTCGTCCAATTGGGTCCATTCGATTAAAGATGAACCCACTTTAAGGCCGGTGGCTTCGGTTTTGACTGACCGAATGACGCGCTTGGTTTTTGCATCGATCTCGACGCTGCCAACGATGGCGGGGGCGTTCCATGCTTTGAGCAGCTCGCCGGACATGATCAAGTGACCGGCTGGTCCGGGATGAATCCGGTCGCCGATAATACGAGTAGCGAGTTGGGCATCGGAAGCCTTGGCTTTCGCCAACATGGCGACGATGGGACCATTGAAATCAACCGAAGCTTGGTGGTTGTTTACGGCGATCTCCTTAACACCTTCGCCGTAGCGAACGAGCACGTTGTTGTAGCCGCCCGGGAACTTTGGTTCGCGAGTTACATCGTCGAAGGGGGATGGCTGGATCAGCGTCATGCGAATGCCAGGAAGTTTTTCCTGGGTCTTCTGGACGATGGAAAGGAGGCCCGTGTGGAAGGTATTGAAGACGGTTTCGTCGAATGCCTTGTAGCTGGCGTCGTTCATGCCGAGCATGACTGTCATGACGGTTGGCCGATAGGTGAAGACGTCGCGTTCAAGACGTGTGTCGATGTTGCCGCCGCCGCCTCCGTTGACTCGGTCGCCACCCCAGCCGGAATGGACAAACTCCACGTTCATCTTTGGGAAACGGGTGACCACAAACGTTTCGGCGAACGTGGTGTAGAGCAGTTGGCCCGTGATGCTGTCACCGTAGAAAACGACCCGATCACCGTCCTTGAGGTAAAAGGAGTCGGCGGCTTGTGCGGCTGATGTCAGCAGGAGAACGCTGACACAAAACGAGCGAAGAAGTCGGAGAAAAGTGGGCATTGGCGGAGAGGAGTGAATGGGACGGGAAATTCGGGAAATTTCTTTACGGGGTGAATCCGTAGGTGGTGATCGAGCGGGCCGGGCAGGTTCCGGTGACAGCTAGACCGGCGTGGCGTAACACGAGTGGCAGCGAGCTCTCTGTCCGGTTGAGAACAACGACCACAATGGACTGGTCGAGGTTTTGAAATGCGATGGTTTCCACCTCATCTCGTGTGGCGGCACAGATGATGCGCCGTGCGCCGCGTTTGATGAATCTGGAGAAGTGCCCGATGTAGTAGTAAGAACTTTGATACAGGATTTTTCCGGTCGATGGGCTGGCCATAATAGGCGCACTGCAAAAATTGCCCACATGATTGGGTCCACCGGCGTCATCCAGCAGCAGGTTCCAGTCGACCCATCCGACAGTCCACCGGTTGAGGTCGGCGATCATGGAGCGCGCATAGCGTTCACCTAATCCCCAAGCGCCGGGATGAGGCCCACCTTCCTGGCATCCTTCGGTGAAGAGGATGGCCTTATCGGGCCAACGCTCGTGAACAGCTTGGGCGTTGTCGAAGTTGTCACCCGAATACCAGTGGATGCCGGCACCCCAGACATACCGTGAAGCGGCAGGATCGTTATAGATGGGCTGGACGCGTTCGTAGAGCAGGTTTCGATTGTGGTCCCAGACGATGACTTTGACGGACTCGAGACCCGCGGCGTGGAGTGCAGGGCCGAGATAATCACGCACAAAGTCCCGCTCCTCGTCGGCGGTGTAGATACACGAGTCCCAACGTTGCGTAGCGGCGGGTTCGTTCTGAACCGTGATTCCCCAGATGGGCGCTCCCACTTTAGCCATTTCAGCGATATAGCGGCAGTAATGACGCGCCCAAACGTCGCGACATTCGGGACGGAGTTTTCCGCCGAGGTTCATCTGCCCGTTGGTTTTCATCCAAGCGGGAGGGCTCCACGGTGAGGCAAAGAGTTTGAGGTCGGGACCCGCGAGATTCCGCGCGGCTTGAATCATTGGGATTATATCCCGATGGTCGCGATCAAGATTGAAGTGGCGTAGATCAAAGTCGCCCGGTTGATCGGCGGAGGCATAATTACCCACCGAAAAATCGCAGCTGTTGATATGTGTGCGGCACAGGTTGTAACCATGGCCGTTGATAGGATCGAAGTAGGCGCGCAGAATTTCCGCCTGCTGTTCAATTGGCAGTGAGTGCAGAGTCACGGCAGCCGATTCGGTGAATGCGCCGCCAAAGCCTTCGATGGTTTGGAAAGAGCACGCGGGATCTACGGTGAGCGAGAGGGCCGGTTCTTTGGTCGGGGGGACGGGAGCCCACGTGAGAGGCGGGAGGGCGGTGAGGCGATCACCGGAGTCACGGGCAGTGCGGGTGACTGTGCAATTTGCAGGTGAAGTCATGCTTGCTGGGATTTACGAAGACGGAAATTCAGATGCGCGCATGGCTGTGCGTGCATCTGAAGGGGATGGAGGCTCGCCGGGCTTGCGGAACTAGTCCGTGTGGTTAACTGAGAGTCCGGCAGGAGCGGCGGCGATAGGCTGCCAGCGCAAGAACACCGAGACCGGCGAGACCTGCATAGGTGGAAGGCTCCGGAATGGACGAGGTCACCGT
Source organism: Rariglobus sp. (assembly GCA_035459785.1). GTDB lineage: Bacteria > Verrucomicrobiota > Verrucomicrobiia > Opitutales > Opitutaceae > Rariglobus. Next base: position 44,590 of record DATHXF010000075.1, read on the forward strand.
AAGCACGCCGGTGGCATTGTTGAAGGCGTAGTCGAAGCCAGTCACATTGCTGGTGATGCTGGTGAAGGAGCTACTGATCGATCCCGAGGTGGTGAACAGAGCGTAGGTGTCACCAATTGTGGGGGTGTAGCCGCCGAGGAAGTTCAGGCTAAGCGCGCCGCCGAGAGTAGCCGAACGGCTGCCCAGCGCGACCGAATCGAAGCTGCTGAGGCTGGCGATATCGAACGTCGAGAGGGATGCGTTGGTGAGATCTAGACCTCCCATCGTGCCGCTGAAAGTAAGCGTGCCGACGCCTGAGTTGCCAACCGCCAGGCCACCGGTGGCACCCGAGGCGAAGCTTACGGTGCCGGCGCCGACGCTATCAGTGATGGTGCCGCGTCCCGAAAGTTTGGCCGCTCCGGAGAGCACAAGATTCTGGCCGCCCAGATCGAGGGTGCCGGCAGTGGTGGTATCACCGATGGTGGCATCGCCCGCGACGGTGAGAGCAGCGGTCACAATCTTGATCGTGCCATTGGATACCGAGAAGGCGCCGATGGTGCGATTGGAGGTGATCGTAGCCGCGGTTGAACTGCCGGTGTAACGGAAGCGCGATCCGGCGTGAATCGTGCCGGCTGGAGCACCCAAATTGTTGGCGAAAGCTCCCGTGGCCTCCAACGTGATATTGTTGTCCACCGTGCTATTCGTGAGATTGGTTCCGCTCAGGTTAAAGGCCCCCGCGCGGATCGTGCCTGCCGTGCCGGAAGTATTGGTGTAGGTCCACTTGCCTCCTGCAGCATTCGAGGTGGCGGTGAGTGTGTTGTTGGCGGCAGACAGATCCAACGTGAAGCCATTCACGTCGATCGCGTAGCCCGCATTGGTCGTGTTAAACTGACCGATGCTCACCGATTTCCCTGCTGTTTGTGATACGTTGCTGGAGAGCTTGAGGGTGTTGGTGGTATTTTGCGTGTTCTGGGAGAATACGATATTCCCCATGCTCAGCGTTTGGCCGCCTACGCCCGAACCGACGGTTTTGACAGTGTTGCCCGCACTGCGCAGCCACAGTTGATTGACCGAATAGCCGGAGCCGCTCAACGCCAAGCTTTGATCGGTGTTGGCAATGAGCACCAGCTGCTGCCCAAAGGTGGAACTGGCACTGGCATTGGTGATGACGTTGGTTGCACCGCTGAGGTTAAACAGGGTTCCAGACATCAGGAATGTCCCGGACGCCAGGTCTGCCGTGAAGTTGCCCGCGATAGCCAGGCGGTTATCGGCTAGATTCCCTGAGCCGACATTGAATAAATTGACCGTGGAGCCGGCAGTGATCGTCAAGGCTCCGTTGAAATTTGCCGCATAGGCTGCGCCTGCCGTGCCGACACCTTTTTGAGCCTCAAGCGTGCCGCCGTTTACCGTGACGGCCCCGGCAATGAATGGCTGAATGGCTTGGGCTGTGCCTGCGTTCAGTGAGAGTTTACCACCACTGTTTACGGTGATGCTAGGCGCCGTGAGGGTGACGGATGCCGTTCCGGGTTGAACAATCAACTGGCTGGTGCCGCCTCCGCTGGCACCGAGCGTGATCGCATTGGTGACGTTGAGGGATTTCTCAACACTGAGAATATTCGAAAACGCGCTCGTCTGAGTGAAGTTTAGCGTAGCCAGTGTGCCCGGTGCCGATGCGTCATAAACGATCGTGCGATTGGCCGTTGCGTTGAGAAGATTTCCGGTATCGGCACTTCCAGGGAACGTGGATCCCACACCGCTGGTTGGCGTCCAATTTAGGAAATCGGACCAGTTACCGCCTGTGGATGGGCTAGTCCATTCATAGGTGGTCTGCGAGATGACCGGAAGGGCGGCGCCGAGAGACAGCACTGCGATGGATAAAAAGCGGGGGTATGTTTTCATGGCTGGGATGGGCGGGATGTTCGTTTCCAGTCAGCGAGGGGTAATCGGAAGAAACAAATACGAGGCAGGGCATCACGATGCCTGGGCTTTGCGGACGAAACCACGGAGATATACTGGAGCGAAAATTCACGACCTTCCGCACAGGTTGGTCTCTGCTGGCCGACAGCCAGACTTCCGATGAACTTGCGGCAGGCGTGATGCATCGTGATGCCTGTCCCAAGCCTTTGTTTCCTCTGACATGGACGCAGCTTTGTCAGACCCATGAAAACTTACCCCCTACCTTTCGTTAGTGCAGCGGCTCTCCTATTTTTTTGGGTTGGCGTCATCGGAGTGGTTGACGCCAACGCGCAGGCAAAGTTTGGCGACATGGTCGGGCTGAACGTGAAATTTCTTCAGGGAGAGCCTCAAGAAAACATCAAGGAGTTGCCCGAACTCGGTGTGAAGTGGGTTCGTGATGCCGTGCTTTGGCGCAACATGGAGCCTAGGCCCGGCGTGTATAACAAGTTTCCGGCTGATTTTGAAGAGCGGCTCAAATTTTATAGAGCGCACAACATCGGCGTCTGCTTCCCATTGGTTTTTGCGAACGGAGACGCCTACCCCGCGACCGAGAAGAATCCGCTAAACCCCATCAATGCACCGGCGTATGGCCGCTATGCAGCGCAGATCGCACGCATGCTCAAGGCGTCGGGGGTTAAGTTTGTTTTAGAGGTGTGGAACGAGCCGCACAATTTCATCATTCTCAAGATGGCCGGAGGCGAGTGGAACGGGAGGCCGCCATCGCCCTGGGTCGATCATTACGTGGCGATGGTCAATGAGGCGGTGCGCCAAGTGAAAGCCATCGACCCTAAGATCAAGCTCATGACCGACGAAGATGTATGGATGAACCATTACCAGTTTTTAGCCAAGGGACTGCCCCCCGCGCTTGATGGCTTTGGAATCCATCCCTACTGGAATAAAAATAGTAGTGCTCCGGAGGATACGGGAATTAGTGCCAACACGAGTTGGGCTCTGCCGTTCCAGCTGACAGATGAAGACCGGTCACTCGCCTCTGCGATTACCCGGCTCAAAAAAGAGGGTCAGAGGAAAATGAATCGCACCCCCTTAATCTGGGCCACGGAGGTCGGTAGTCCGATCGGCGCGACCGTTGCGGTTTCGCCGATCAATCCGGACGGGGTGGTGACGGAAGAAGCCGTGGCGGCGTATCTGCTCCGCTCGATGATCACCTTGGCCGCGTCGGGAGTGGAGACCGTGTATTGGTTCAGCTCTTGGGATGGACCCGATGGCTATTACGGATTGTGCACGAACGACGGCACCCGGCGAAAGGCATTCGAGGCATTCAAAGTGATGACATCTCAATTGGGCGAGATGACCTATGCGGCTCACGTTATCGGCAAGGATCATCGCACCACAGGGGTGCAAGCCCATGGGTTCACTTCACGCACAGGGAACAAGACGGTCTTGTGGAATATCGATGGCGAAGGCGTTTTCGTGGGGCCCAAGGTCAGCAACTATACCCCGATACGCATCACGGATCTCATGGGCCAAAATATCCCAGTTAAATTAAACCGAGACGGTTATCTTTTGTTAACCTTAAGCGAAGCGCCCGTCTATGTGACGGGACTCCAGGCCGCCTTTACTTTAACGCGTGCGCGATAGTTCATGGGGAGATTGCAGATGTCCTGATTAATCCGGTGCTAATTCGTTGTCTTGATCGTGGCGAGTGCCTGTTTGCGAAGCGTCTCGTCGTTAATCTGCCTCGCCCATCCCGAAAGTTCGGATGGATAAATTTCTCCCAATTGGACGCAGAGAGTGGCAATCGCGACATCACGGGAACGGCCAGCTTGCATCCCCTGAATCCATTTCATCGGGGCGGATAAATCCTGCGCCAGCCATGCCTTGGTCACGCGTTGCAGGGCATCGTCTTTGATGGGGCCATCTGGGAAGCTCTCCACCCAAGCGGCCGTTTTGTTCGGGCTCAGCCCGCTCCAAGCATCGGTCGCGGAGAGCTTAGCCTGATCCTGCTCCACTCCAGGAGGCAGGAGGGCAACGAGCTTTGCGGCCTCTTCGGGTGATTGGCGGAACCATTGGTCGATGATCGTATCCGCAACTGCCGCTCGGATTGTCCATTTTTCGCGTCCGACGATGAGCAGTTCCAACACCGCAGAGCGGGGATTACTTTCAGCAAGCCGAAGGACGAACTTATTTTTTAATGAATCGCTGACATCGGGATTTTCACTCCGGTCGAGTCGGTCGAGAGCGATGATCGGGTTTATTTTCATCAACGCTTCGATCAAGCATTCATCAGTATTAAATTCGGGTTTTGGGGCCGGCTTATTTTCCAACCAAGACAGCGCGCCTTCGATGTCTTTTTGGCTCCACATTGCGAAGGCAGAAGCCATCGCCATATTCCGTGCTATCCGATCAGGTTTTTTTTCAGCGCGTGCAAGCGCGGCAGCCAAATTCTCTCTGCTTGCGGCTGAAATGGGTTCTGGATTCCCCTCCCTCTCTTGGCGGGGGAAAGTGCTCTCACGACTTTCGTTGAATGCAGGGGGGGGGCTAGGTGTCTGGAGATTTATCGCCCTGCGTTTAATCACGGTGAAAAGTGCACAGCTTGTTAGCAGAAGCACCGAACCAAACAGGGCCGCACGGCGAATGCCGCGCGGCCCTGAGAGTTGATTTATGCGGCCGGTGAGGCGCATTCTATTTTCCCGTTATGGGATCGGAGTGGCGCTAAATCCATAGCTGGTATTCGGCGTTAGCGTTACACCTGCAGGAACGCGGATGAATTTCACTCGGGTGGTCAGCGGAATGTTTACCGTGTTACCGCCAGTGGTGAACGCATAGGTGATGTTAGCGGGAGCAGTGGGGGTCGTCTTGACCTCGCGCACTTGGAGGTCGCCCGCAGCCGAGGCGGTAAAGCTGAAGGCCAGATTTGGGGCACCGTCCTCTTCGCACCAAGCAGCATAAAGATCCCCTGTGGTATCTTTGAATTTTATCAACCAGACGTTGGTGGCAATGGTGCCGCGTCCATAATAAGCGGCACGACGGAAGATCGGGGCAATGTCTTGGAAGGTGTAAAACGCCTCCTGTCTTGCATAGCCTTCGGTCGACTTGAGGCAAAGGCCGTGGCGATTATAGTCGTCGTTCAACTGATACCAAACGAGCCCGCGAATGTTAGGAACAGTGCGAACACTCAGGTAAGTGCGGGCGAGTTCCTCGGCTTTTTTGAGCTGGGTGCAGACGGGATCGCCATCGGGACTGCTGTATCCATACTCGCTCACGAGAATGGGCTTTGTCGGGAAAAGCGGTTGAACGCTATCCTTCAGCCACCTGGTCATGCTTTCCAAACGACGCGCAGGATCGTTCTGGGCAACAGGATTGTAAGTATGAAGATCCAGCCAATCAATATAAGTGGCTCCGCCCGCTTGCTGTAGGGCGGTGATAAAATTCAAATCAAACCATTTGGCCAACATGGTCACGGGGCCAGTGACGATTGCCTGTGGATTGCCTTCCTTAATCTTCGGATAGGCCGCCTTGATGATCTCATAATATCGTGCGGCGGTATTATCGTCATACATGCTGCCATCTCCGTCTTGATCCACGCCGCAGTAATTCCCTGTGGGCTCGTTTTGGATCGCGATAATCCGCAGGTTGTTGTTAGTCGAAAAACGCTGGCTTACGGCTTTCCCGAAGTTGGCATAACCTACCCGGCCGACGGTGGTATTGTCTATCCACGGACTCGTATAAAACTGGTTTTCACCCACGAGGCCCCACATACCGCGAATTCCCGAGCCATTTGCTTGAGTGATAAACGATTCGACGTTTGAGCCCCAACTATTCGTCCAATTGTAAGTTCCTTGAGTCGTCTCCATAATGGACCAACCGACCCCGTCTCTCACGAGGTTAGCCCCAGATTCGACAGCGAGGTTGAGGAGATTGGTGGCATTTTGTCCTTGGCCCACATGGGTGTTCACCCCTGCAAACAGCTCAATTAACACCGGAATTGCGGGCGCGGTCATGGAACCGGCAGCATTTGTGGCAACGACTCGGAGCGTGTGTGGGCCTGCGGGCACAAGCGATGCGTCCCAAGTGAAGCTATAGGGTGCCGTGCTATCCGAGGCTACTCCCGGAATATCGGCGCCATCGAGTTGAAGTTTTACGGACGTGGCGTTCGTGGCGTTCGCAGTAACGGTGACCATCGCATCGGGGAGAATATAGCCACTGGCCGCAGGGGTCGCTGCGGGTGCGGTTATCGCCACGCCGGATGGCGCGGTGCCATCGCTCAAGTATTCAAATTTTGATACGGTTATCCATTGGCCTGATGTTCTGCGCACGCGGATGCTGTGGGTCGCGTTGGATAACGCAGTGTTTTCGTAGAGCAGAGCTTCGTTGTTTTGTATAGCAGTGTTGGTAGAGACGGTGGGGGTTTGAACGACTCCGTCGATCGTGATTTCGATCTGATCATTCAGGTAGCTCGCCTTTTTCGCGTAATAACGAACGCCAGTGCCGGTAAAGGTGAATTCGGCTGTCGAGCTTGCCGTAGACGATTGGTTGAACCCATCGAAATTATAGGTCCAAGGTCCTGCGTAGGTTATTTGGGGATCATCTTGGTTCGCGGAAATCCACGAGCCAAGGACAAGCAACGGAGGGTTGCTGGCAGCGGTGCGGGAGTTGAGGCTTATAATAGAAGAGCCGATGTCCCCATTTGCTTTTACTACAAGGGTAACCAAGTTGCGGCCGGCTGCTTTTTCTGCAACGAGGTAGTTGGTCAGTGTCCATTCATTCCACGCGTTGGCTGCGCTTAAAATGGTAGAGGCTTGAGCCGTGGAGGACGCGGCGGGCTTATTGTTCCACGTAATACCGGTAACCGTTGCTCCGTTGTTGCCACCGGTTCCTTCGGTCCAACTGGTGGTGGGGGCTGCAAGGCCGTAAACCGAGGCAGAAGCGCCCGAAACACCTGAGCCGCCATACAACCGGAGTTTGGCGGTGGCGATGGGAGCGGTGATGCCGGACAAATCGAAGCTTAGATACGCGTCGCGATTCCAGTCATCGCCCGGTGTGGTCAGTTTCAGCGAAAGGGTCGTTGCCGCCCCGTAATTTAACGAAGCGTATGTGCCGGAACGAACAAAGGCATCGGCGGTGGGGCTAAGCGTCGCCGCCTGAGCCAATATGGCAGAGGCGAACAGCAAGGTCAGGCCACGAAGGAGCCTGCTTTCAATTAAGCATTTTGTATGCATGGGGTATGGGGTTGGGGGACGAGACTCGCGAAGCGCGAGCCAAAGCTGGGAAACGAGGAAAGCCGGACTGTGCAGGACTAATCCGATTCGATGATTATCTCACAATTTCATCGGCAGGCATCACGATGCCTATTCATCTGTCAGCATTGGTTAAACATCTCGGTTTGGTCGCTGGGTAACTCGGCTCCGAAAAAGTAAAACCTGCTGATGCGCGACGCGGTCGCCTGTCGTCAGAAACACCGCGTTCGTCGTCCTTAAAAATAAATACGCCATCGGCTCGTCCGATGATTAATGTCCAGGCGAGAAGGATTCAGCGTGCGTAGGCAGAAGACTCCGTAGTCCTATCGTGAACCAGCGTTGGCAGGTTGTCCCAATCGGCGTATCCCCTTCTGGTCATTTTCATTTATAGTGGGAATGAAACCAGATTCGAGTGAATCGATCCAGTTGAGGCGGTGGCCGGCAAGAATGGCGTTACCTGTTTCGGTTCCGACGAGGGAATAAAGTTTATTCCGGTTGGCTTTGCCGAGTTGCACCAAAGCTTGTTTTTTCTGCTCCAAAGTCAGCGTCTGATCATCAGCAATACGGGCAGCAGTGGCGGGCACCCCCGTCTCGAGATAGAAGAGCTTCTTGGGGATTCCGGCGGGGAGATCAAAGCGTTTGGCAGCGGCTTGGAGCGCCAAATATTCCTGATCATTCGAAAGGATGTAGTCTTGGTATCGCTCCTGTCCCAGCGCAGCTTCAAGCTGGGCTTGAAGCTGTTTTTGAGCCTCTTTTGGAGTAGGGGCTGGTGTGCCGCTAGGTAAAAGATTTCCGGAACTGTCGAGTCGGTCGATGACATACCGGTCGTCGAAAGATTTTTGCAGGGCGAAAATGGCGCGGTATTCATCCTCAGATGCATTCATCTCAGTCATGCGCGAGCGTAGGCGCTGAGCGGTGGATGAAGTGCGCAGATCATATTCATAGAGTTCTGCGGGTGTGAGGAGCGATGCCAAGTCGCGACGCCTCTCCGCATCAATAAAGCCTGCTTTGTCCACGTCTTGATCTATGCGGAATTCCAGGCTCTCTCTTGCGAGTTTTTGGCTGAGATCCCGGTAATCATTTTCAAGTTTCTGCAGTGCTTCCCTTTTTTCTTTCGGAAGAAAACCATAGTCTCTCCCGTTGACCGGTTCAGGGCCGCGAAGACGCCGCATCTCCTCTTTCATTTCAAGGTAAATGGCCTCCGCCTTTTGCGTGTCGGCTTGGGTGGTGAATGTGGCGGGGGTTTTCCACCATGTGTCTGACGTGTCGGGTTGGAGCGCTTTGATACGGGCGCGATAGCGCCTCACGATGAGGTTCTCGACAAAAAAGCCGACGGTATCTTCCGGAACTCCGGCTGCCAGAAGTTCATCGCGTAAACTCTGAAGATCCGGTCGCTGGAGGGCTGCGGCAATAGCACGGCTTTCTTCGGATATCTTGCCCGTAGAACTGCTCGTCTTACGTGAATCCGACTGCGGTGGTATATTCGTGGCAGAATGATCGGAGGGCGTGCGTTGTAGGATGACGAAAAGAACAAGAGCTACGTTGATCGCTAGCGATGCAATGAGTGGGAATCTGTGTTTCATGAAAACCTCGTGTTTTAAGTGCCAGGTTGTCCGACGCCGCGCATAGCATCGTCGGCCTCTTTTTGTTCTTCCAGTTTGGCCTCGCCTTGATGTCTTTCGCGGATCAACGCCGCATATCACGCCGGCGTTTCACTTCGGCGGCGTTCTCTCGAAGGCGTGCTTCGTTGTCGTCTGCGTCAGGCCGGGATGAAATGATCGAGAAGCCTATCGATGCCTTCTTGTCTCCACCTACCTTGAATGGCTTGGAACTCATGAGGCATCGTATCTCGTGACCCTCTTTCAGGATTTGATCCGTCAAGCCCGCGGGAACCAGCACTTCATGCCCTCGCCAATTAATTGTGTAAGCCGTGTATTCGAGGTCTCCTTCGACAAAACGATGAACCTTAAGAATGCGGCTCCGGAAAGTCTCTGAGGTTTCCGTGATTTCTGCGACGTAGGCTTTGGGTTCGTCTGCTCGGATGGAAATACTGATCGATGACGCCAGAATGGCGACGTATAAGAAAGTAAGTGCTTTCATTGTTTGTTATGCGCAGTGCTTAATGAAAGCGGAGTCCGGTCAGGACCTTCATTTTTTCTGAACTGCTTTCCACAGGGCCATTTTACGCTCCAATGCTTCTGTGTGTAACTTTGCAGTCAGCGTCCAGATGAGCTGATCTTTTTGTTGATCACTTATTTTTTCGAGCGCCAAGGCCGCGATTTCGAGCCGCACATTTCTCCTGCGTTCTTTTAGTTCAGCAAGGTCGATGTCGCCATAGGAAATCAGTGCATCCACGAGTGGTTCACCTGTGAGATTCTCGACTTTCTTCCATACAAGATGAGCATCTGCATCAGAGATCGAAGAAGTGATGCAGGGTTCGCCGGCCGGGGTTTCGGCTTTCTGCGATCGGGCATGTTCTGCGGTCGTGCCGCTGCGGCTTGCGCAGCCAGCGAGGAGAAGGGGCAAAACAAAGACTAGGTATTTCATGAAGAATTTCGTGGTTTAAAAAATGCTAGGCGACTCAACAGGGTTCTTCGCGAATCGACGTCGGCGCAGAAGGGCGGGGGCGTCGGCGACGAAGGCGGCGAGCGCGGAAAAGGATGCTGCGTCCTTTCCTGTTTTCGGTGCCGGCTGCCGATCTGCGTCATTGTTGACGGATCAGTTCGATCTGGACATCCGATGACGCAGGGAGGGTGACGATGACCGGTTCCACGCCGAAAATGCGAAAGTGTCCCGACGGAAAGGTAGAGAAGCGGAATCGCCCTTCGTGGTCGGTCTTTGCCTCTGCGAGAGGGGTAACTCCGAATTGTGCAGGGGCGCTTGTGTCTCCGTATGACGGTAGATCATGCATGGCGAACAGCTCGACGCCCGGCACAGGTTGTTTGGTTTTTCCGTCAAGCACGCGCCCAGAAAGAACATGCCCGGGGAGGAGCTTAATGATCTTGATCTGCCCAGACAGGGAAGCGTTCCGATCGATCTCAATCTTAGCGGGCTGCCAGTCTTTTCGTGGGTTCACTTTTAGCTCGTAGACTCCGGGAACCGTGAAGTTGAGCGGTAACGAGAATTCACCCTGAGCATTGGTCGCCAGAGAGAAACCAGTGCCGAGTCCTGTGTGCGAAACAGTAGGGCTTTCACCGTTCACGGTGAGCTTTCTTTCAAGACGCAATGACAGACTGACCTCGGCGGCGACGATCGGCGCGCCATCCGGATTAACGACACGGGCAGTGAATAATTGCGCCTCGGAGACCGACCACTCCAACGGGCGGACGGGTTGGTCCGCGGTGAGGCGGATTACCGGAAGAGCAACGTAAATGGAGTCGTGGGTCGCGATAAGTTGAAGATTGGTTTCAAGGGGAACGCCATCGACATTCATGCAGCCATCTTTGTCGGTGCGCTTGCCGCGCAGCGATCGCCTCAACCCCGCATACGCTCGCATCTCACGGGAGTCGAAGTGGGGACAGTGGATGCGCCAGCCGGCCAGCGCGCCCCCGGCGGCGTCGATCAGGCGGATATTGACGGTGCCAGCGGGTGTGGCGGCCGGACTGGCGGGGATCGGAGCGGCGCCGGCCGGCAAAGCGGACGACGCCGCTCCCGTTAGCGCGTGTGCAAATGACAGCAGGGAAACGGCTATGGCCGAGCGGAGTTTTTTGATCATCGTCATGAGTGAAAACGGATGCAGGACTGTTCGGGGGCAGCGTCAGAGGCCATCGACGGCGATGGGGGTGCGAGGACGGAAGGACATAAGGGGTGGATCGTCTAGGCGACGGCAGGCGGGGGCGGGGCTGGGTAGCGTCAATTTCGCGATGAGACGGTTTTCAGTTAGCTAAACCCGAGGAGGCCGTGGAAGAGCCGCCGGACTTTCCGCGTAAGAGTCCGTTTCCATCATGTAGCGAACGCGGCGCGGTGATTGTGGCGGTCTTGATGGCATTGTCGTGCCGGTAACCACTTCACAAAGTAGCCGACAGCGGTCAGTGCCGGCTTCGGGCCTGCACGGAGCTTTCGCCCGTCGGCGCCTGCGTAGAAGGGCAAGGCAGCCGGCACCAAATGCCGCCAGCATGGCGGTGGTTGCGGGCTCGGGAACGGCGGAGATGTTTTGCAGCGTGAGGGTCAGAAGATTGCCGGCGTAGCCGATGCCGAAATCGTAGCGGGTGCCGTTCAGCGTGATGCTCGTGGATGCGCCTTCGTCCGTGTTTCCAATAAGACCGTCGGACGTGAGAATCGTAAAGACGGTGCCTTGTTGGGCGGTCGCAACAAACGAGGATGTGAGGTTGAGCGAGAGCTGAGCGCCGTTCAGCGTGGCGGTGGAACCGACCACGATTTTGTCGTAGTCGGTGCCGGCGATGGCGGCGGTGCTGCCTTTATTGAGGGTGACGATGAAAATGGAATCGGCGTCAAAAGTGAGAGTGGACTCAAAGGTCAGCAACCGTGGTGAGGCGCCAAGCGCGAGTGTGCCGCCGCTGGTGATAAACGTGGCGCCACCGATCCGTCCGATGCCGCCGAGAGTGGCTCCCGAACTGACGACGACAGCACCCGTCGCTCCGGATTGGTTTCCGTTGATGTGCAGGATGCCGGCCGCCACGAGGGTGGATCCCAGGTAGGTGTTGGCTGCGGTCAACTCCAGGGTGCCCGCACCGGTTTTGGTAAGGCCATGAACCTCGCCGCCCTGACTGATCACGCCGCTCAGGCGGGCATCGACTGCGGCGGAGCCGTTGTTGACCTCCACGACGCGGTTGGTCGGGCCGGTGTTGGTCAAAGAAATCGCGTTGGTGAAGTTGATGGTGGCGTCGGAACCGGCCGAGGAAAACACCAGCGAACGACTGCCATCATAGTCAACGCCCCAGCGGAAGGCGGAGCCACCGTTGAGAGTAAGGTTGCGGGTGGCACCGGAGGCGCTGAAGGCGAAGCCGGTGCGGAGTTGGACTTGTCCGGCGCCCGTTCCCAAATTGGCCGCAAGGTCGGCCGCGCCCAGTTCGAGAATGCCGCCGTTCATGACGATATTGGCATTTGATGACAAAGCGGTCGTGGAGCCGATGCGCAGCACGCCGGCGTTGAGCCAAGTCGCCGATGAGTAGGTATTGTTACCGGTCAACTCGAGGGTGCCGGCTCCGTTTTTACTTAGGGCAAACGAACCTCCGGTGGACGTGATGTCGCCGGTGATGCGCGCGTCCACGGCGGCGGCACCATTGTTGACGAGTATGCTGCGGTCACCTGACCCGGTGGTGCCGAGCAGGAGGCCGTTCATAAAGATGACGGTCGCATCAGCGCTGTCCGAGGAAAACACGAGGCTGCCTGTGGAAGGCATGAAATTGGCACCGCCCCAAGCCAGAGGTGCGCCGCCATCAAGATACACGATACGATCGGAGCGTGCCGCGCTGAAGCCGCCACCACCCGCGCCGATACTGACCTGGCCGGTGCCCGTGCCCAAGGTTCGGACGAAATTGGCACCGGCGAGTTCAATCACGCCACCGTTAGAAAGCACGATATTGCCGGTGGGCAGAGTTACCGATGGTGCGAGGCGGAGAACACCGCCGCCGACCGTCGTGCTGCCGCGCCAGCTATTGGTGCCGGTGAGTTCGAGGGTGCCAGCGCCGGTTTTGGTGAACGAGTAAACGCCGGTGCCCGTGTCGGTAAGGGCTCCACTGAGGCGGGCGTCGATGGAGGCCGAGCCGTTGTCCACTTGAACCGTGCGCGTGCCGGTGCCGCTCGTGCCGAGCACGATGGAGTTGCGGAAATCCACGGTGGCATCGGAACCGGATGAGGAGAGGATCAGGCTGTTGCCGGCGGCAACGAAGTGGGCGTCGCCCCAAGTAAGCGAGGCGGGCGTCGCGGAGCCGCCTAGATTGATGGCGCGGTTGGCTCCCGACGCGCTAAAGCCGCCATTGCCTGCAAAACGAACCTGACCTGCTCCGGTGCCGAGCGCGGCGGTATAGTCGCCTGTGCCGAGTTCGAGGACGCCGCCGGAGAGAACGACATTGGAGGAGGCCGACAACGCCCCGGCCGAGCCGAGGCGGAGCGCGCCGCCTGCGATGATAGTCTCGCCCTTGTAGGTGTTGGTGCCGGTGAGTTCGAGGGTGCCGGCATTGGACTTTTGGAATGAATACGTCCCCGCCCCATCGGAAAGGTTGCCGCTCAGGCGGGCGTCGACCGCGGCGGAACCGTTGTTAACGGCGAGGATGCGGGTGCCGGAACCGCTGGCACCCAGGGCGAGTGCATTGGTTAGCTCCACGGTCGAATCAGCGGTGCCGGAGGAGAGAATCAATTGGTTGCCGGATGCGATAAAAGAAGCGTCGCCCCAAGTCAGGGAGGACCCGTTGTTGAGCGTGACCTTGCGGTTGCCGCCGAAGGCGCTGAAGCCGCCGCTGCCGGTGAAGCGGAGCTGGCCTCCGCCTGTGCCCAAGGTGCCAAGATAATCTCCAGCGGTGAACTCGAGGATGCCGCCGTTGAGCACGATGTTGCTGTTGCCGGACAGCGCGGTCGCCGAGGCAGCGCGGAAGGTGCCGGCGGTCAGCGTGGTGTCGCCCGTGTAAGTGTTGTTGCCGGATGCGATGAAGAGGGCCGAGCCGGTTTTGACGATGTTTCCACTGCCCGTTATGTCGCCGTTGAAGGCGCTTTCGGCGGAAAGATTGAGGGTGAGGGTTCCGCCGCCGAGTGCGACGTGGCCGGTGCCACCGTAAAGAGATTTCAATCCGGCAATGGTCTGGCTTTTCCCGTTCAGATCGAAGGTCGCCGGGTTGGTCGTTTGGAAAATGATCTCGGAGGAGGACAGGATGCTGCCGGTGCCCAAGCGGAGGGTGCCACCGTGTATCCAAGTCTTCCCGGTGTAGGTGTTGGCTGCGTTGAGCGTGAGAATCCCAGAGTCATCCTTCGCAAGTCCGCCGGTGCCGGAGAGCACACCGTTGAGGGTGGTGTTGGCGGCGCCGCCGATGGCGAGAAGGTGTGAATTGGAGGTGGTCTCAACCGCGCCGTTGAAGACGAGGTTGCCATTGACGGCTTCCCAGTTTTGGGAGTCACCGAGCGTGATCGGGATGTTGAACGTCTGCGTGGCGGTGGCTTCGTTGCGTAAGCCGGTGTAACCCAGCGTGAGTGAGCCGGCACCGGAAAATGTGAACCCGTTGGTCGAGGCGGACGCCTTGAAAAGTGCGCCGCGCAGGGAAACGGGCGTGTCTACGGTTAGCGAGATCGCCTCGGTGGAACCTGCATCGAAGAGCACCGACTGATCGGTGGGCACAGCCCCAAGGCTCCAGTTGCCGGCGGCGTCCAGTGCATTCCCGGTGGCACCCGTCCACTGCGAGGCGGTTCGGACGGTGTCGGTGGCTCTGTCGTAGATCGTGTATTTCAGTGCGTAGCCTTCGCCGCGCGTGATGTTGTTAATGAAGGACCCCGGGTTGTTCTGGGCGGTGTTGACGCCTAGCAGCGTCGAAAAATTCCCGGCGAACCACGCAGCGCCCGCAAACGTCATCGAAACGGTGCCGTCCGGCGCCGTGTATTTCACGAAGGCGGGGCTACCGGAATCGCCGCTCTCCCAGCCCGTCGCCGATCCAGGTGAAGTCCACCCGTGGACTTGGATGGAGCTGGAGTTGGCGGTGGCCGTTCCGATACGGGGACCGGCTGTGTCGGGGGTGCCGGAGTAGCTACCATAAATGAAGAGCGGCTGTCCGGTGAGCGAACCCCCGCGTGTCTCCAGAATGCGATAGGGAGTGACTTGTTGTGCGTCGGAAAACGGTGTGGTCAGAGTGCCCACGAGCAGATCATTTGAGACGACGGAGCCGCTGGGAGGAGGGATCACGTTGGTCGTGCGAAGAGTAGCCGTGTAGAGGGTGTTGTCCGAACCGACGAATGAATACGGGGTGCCGGTATTTGCGGGGAGGTGCTTCGCCATCATCACATGCATCGGGGTCAGCATCGTGGCGTTGCGTATACGCGTCGCCCCAGGAACTCCGGTTCCCTGAACCCATCCAACTCCCGAAAAATCGAAACCATTTCCAACAAAGGCGGCGTTGGTGTTGGTGACCGGATCTGTCAGGAAGCCCGACGAGAACCGGTTGTTAATGATCGGATCGTAGTCAGTGATGGCTACCGCGAACAGTGTCGGTGCCGCTGAGGGAAGAACGGCGAATGCCGCGAGCACCACAACGGAGTTGCGAACGTGATTTAAGTGGAGCGACATGGAAGAGTTTGGGTCGGCGGATGCATGCACGGAGGTGCCCTTGCCGCAGAATATGCGGAGTTTTCGGGCGACCCTTTAAGAAGGGCGGTGCGCCTATCTAAGGAGGCGGCGAGAGCCGGTCTGCTTAGCGAAGGGCCTTTGCGTCGCTGAAGAGCAGTATGCCCGTGGGCATTTCGGTTTTGGGATTGGGCACTACGATGGTAAAGGACGTGAGGGGGAAATTAAGCACGCCGTCGTTTACCCCTCCCCAGTGCTGGCCGGGACGATGGGCCTTTAAATCATAGCGTATCGTCTGCCATTCACCGGCGCGGTCGTAACTCACGGGAATCTGGTGGCACTGCCCGGTATAGTCGTTGATGCGGAAGGCCAGCTTCATGTTCTTCGTGCTTTTTACTCGCACGCGCAGTTCCGCATAATCGTCCGTTATTGTGATTGGAGTGGAGGCGGAGACGTAGGCTCCGCCTCCACTGAAATCAAAGCTGAGGGCGCTTTCATCTCCGCTGGTCGTGGCTCGGAACGTGAGCGATCCCTTGGCGCCGGCAAATTCGGCACCATTGGAAAAACGCCAACTCGATGCCGGTTGAAATGTGCCCAATGGCAAAATATCCGGGGCGTTGGAATCGGCCGCGATGAGTGGCAGAGAGGAACCAATCAATACCGACAGAAGAAGAACCGGCGTTTTCATGATGAGAGCGGGTGAGGGATTATTTATCCGAAAAAATCAATGCTACCGGACGGTCAGGCACAGTGACGTTGGAGAGCCAGAGGCGCGTTCCGGATTTGGGTTCGAATTTTACGTCGCTCCACGTGTCGGTAATAAAATCATAGGCGCGCACGGATTTCACTGCCATGGGATTGGGCCACGTAATTTCGATGTCTGCCACGCGAGGCTGCACATCGCCACCGGCCCGCTCCGTGGACCAGACCAGCAGCAATGGTTCACTGGCACCCGTGGCCGTGGTCTTCTCGAAGGCGTAGGTGCGGATCGAGCCGTCGGACGCGAGCTTGGAGCCGTCCCATATGATCGGCCATTGGTCGATATGGGAGTTGCTCGCGAACACTTCGACTGCAGGCGGGGTGTCGGCAACGCGGTAAGGGATTGTGAAACGCGCGAAACGTTGCACCGCCATGTAGACGGGTTTGAGCCGACTCTGGTCGCCGTTGGTCATGAGACCAAAATTATGCTCGGCGTCGTGGGGATCGGTTCCGTCGTCTTTCATATCGAAAATCACGGATACAGCCACGTTGAGGCCCAGGCTTTCGGCCAGCCGGCGCAGGGTGTATCGGGCTTGGGCATCTTCGGTGAAACCGGAAAACACGCCTTTTTTTCCGGTGTGAGAGCGCTGGGTGGGAAAGCCGAATTCGGTAAACCACAGCTCCTTCGGACCCGAATGTTTCGCCGACTGGTCTCGATACATGCGGACAAATGAGGCAAACGTGCCTTTTTCATCCGCGACGGCGATGCCGTCGCGTTTCAAAATCCCCTCGCTCGATGCGAAGGGAACAATTTCCGGAACCGTGTGGTTGCTGTAAGGATGATCGACGATGCCATCGACTTCGGGAACGATGCCCAAGGCGAGCATCCGGTAATTTGCCGGCGCAGGCGCCCCCATTCCAATAACCTTCATCTCTGGGTTGACGGCTTTGATTGCGACCGCCGCCTGGTTAAGAATGTTGGTGTATTTGACGACGTAGGGTGCGGGTTGCCCGTCCTTGGGCAGGCCGTTCCATGCACCGCCGTAGTATTTTCCGAAGCCAAAGTTATTCGGTTCGTTGATCACTTCGATCGCGTGGACCTTGCCTTTGAGTTCACCTGCAAGATGAGCGACGGCTTTGGCGTAGGCACCGGCATCGTAGCGATCCGCATAGAGATCGTTCCCGTAGTTGAAAATGAGGAGAATTTTCAATCCCGCCTCATGAGCGGCATCGATCCACTGACGGGTGCGTTCGGGAAGCACGTAGGTGCCTTTAACGCTTTCATATCTCCCCCACGAGATTTCATCCCGGATCCATCCCACACCCAGTTCGGCGATGACCGGGATGGTGCGTTCGATATTGTAATTTTCGATGTAGGGACCTCGATGGGCAAAATGGGTGTTAACGCCTATCCGGTCATTGCGAGGACTTGAGGGGGGCCTTGCGGTTTCAGCTGCTTGCGCAGGGAGGCACAGAAATGTTACGAGACAAAGGGATGAAAGACCGCAGCGTTGGAACTGATTAAACATTACGAATAGGGTTTTGTGGATGGGAACGGTTTTTTATTGGGAAAGCTGTGCAGCAGGTTGAGAGGCCGCTTTGGTGAAAAAATCGGTAAGAATGCCGTTGCGGTTAACTTCCTGCGCGATGCGGATGGTGCGACGTCCGGGCGGAGTGGGGGTCATCCACGTGAGGTCGTCTTTAAGAACGGGGCTCGGTGCTTCGACAGTCCTGATCCATGATTGGTCGATCAGGTAGCCGGTGGCTGCGATATCCCAGATCACCTTTGACCAGCCCGCCGAGACGTTTCCGTAATGGCGCACAATTTGGGTGAGATAGGCGCCGAGCCGACTGTGCGGCTCCAGATGTTTTTCGAGTTCAGCCACCGTGGTAATCATGTGGGAGCAGACCGGATTGCAGGGCACGAGGACCAGAGGCACGTCGTGATCAAGAAGGATGCGGGCGGCGTAAATGTCCTGCTTAAGATTGAATTCATCCGTATGTGGCCAGGAAGGCGCATGTCCGCCCAGCCATACGACAACGATGCGGCTGGCGATACGCGGCTCGATGAGAAGCGCGGAGGCAATATTGGTGGCGGCGGCAATCGCGACGACATGCAGTTTCTCTCCGTTTTCGGGAAAGGCCATGGCCCGAGTGATCAGATCGGTTACTGCATCGCTGGACACTGCGATGACGGGATCGGGCATCCAGCGGGTGCTGCCGCGGAAAACCGGCGGACGCTGCGCCGGATTGACGAGATCCAAGACTCGGTGGATTTCTTCGAAGCTCCGTTCCATCCCATCGGCAGGACTGGTGGAGCGGTTGTTGAAAAAGGGAGCCGCATAGACGGCATCCAGTTGGATGCGATCTGGCGAGAGCAACAGATGAGCGAGCGCAAACTGATCGTCCACTTCGTTATAAGTGTCCGTATCCAGGACAACGCGTAATGGGTGGTTGAACAAAGCATTCATCAAGGAAAGGAGCAGGTGCCAGAGAACCGAATGGCCGACAGTTCCGGAGAGTGCCGAATTAACTTATTCCGTCCGGGGCCAGTATTTGTTTTGGTTGGCCTGTTGCACGGTCATGAAAGCAACATGTCCGTCAGTGAAGACAAAGTTGCGGGCACCATCAGCGTGGAAGCTGGTGCTCGCTTTAACGCGATCACGCTCACAAGTTGCACCTCCTTGATATGCACCAGTAGTCGCCCGCATCACACCGGCGTCGGGTCCATGCAAGTCTGTCAACATGACAGTGTTTGCTGGATTCACTATTCTGTTCATATTAACGCCCTTGCTGTAATCGGCCTTAAAAGTCCCGGGGATTCCCAAGAGCATCGTGCCGCAAATCGCGTAGCTACGTGGATATTTATCAGGGTCATTTTGAAGGACCCTTGCTGCCACATCGGAGTCGTTTGCCAGATGGGACGGGCATGTCCAAGTTTCCAGCCGTTTCGGCAAATAGCCTCCATCAATGAGTGATTTGGAGAAAATAGCGGAGCCGCTATCGGCGGCTGGAAATACCCCTTTATGCTCGGTTGCATACTGAATCATCGCCATGCCGTTCTGGCGCAGGTTTGATGCACAGAGACTCTTGCGGCTCGATTCACGCACATTTCCAATCACCGCAAAGATGATTGCGGCTAGGATGCCAATGATGGCGATCACGGTGAGTAATTCGACCAAGGTGAACCCTTGGGTGTTGTGGCGAGAATGAGAGAGGGGCGCTTTCATGAGATGAAAATTCAGACTCCGTGGGGAGGAGCTGAGATAGGGGATAACTTGACGACCCCACCTTCGTCTAAAAATGAGACGAAGGAGATTCCTTAGTTGGGCATCACGATGCCCTTGATTTAAGGCCGGCCTGTCCTCTAACTTACGATTCATGGTAACCCGCCCCCCTACCACGCGGCAGATCGCTGATGCCTGCGGTTGCAATCAATCCACCGTGTCGCACGCATTACGGGGCAATCCGAAAATCTCACAGGAGAAACGAGATCACATTCGGGCGATTGCAGAGAAAATGGGTTGGCGCCCGAACCCACTGGCTTCCGCCTATATGGCCCATCTGCGATCCGTGCGTCCTCCTGGGCATCAGGCGAACCTTGCATTTCTCGTCGCGAATCGGACCAGTTCTCAAATATCGGCACAGGGCGGCCATTTGCAGCGCCACTATAAGGGTGCATTACAGCGCGCCAATGAACTTGGCTATGCGTTGGAGGTCATCTGGCTTCATCAGCCGCATCTCACCGCGCGGCGTCTCAACACGATTTTACTTAATCGAAATGTGTGTGGTCTAATCGTTCCCGGCATCACTGACCCTTCGGAGATTTTTGCCCAACTTAATTGGCACCAGTTCGCAGTGGTTGGACTGGGGTTTTCGTTGCGCTCTCCCGAACTGCACCGTGTGGGTGTGCATACGTTGCATGGGTTCGACGAGGTTCTAAGTAAGATGTTTCAACTCGGATACCGACGTATTGCCGTGGTCGTATCCCAGTCATATGACGAGCGGGTGAACCGAGGTGTTTTGTCACCGACGTATTATGCTCAAAAGCATCTGCCGTTCGGGTCATACTTACAGACCTATGTTTTCCCTGCACCCATAGAACAGGTCAAACCGTCCATCGAGGCATGGTTGCGCGAGCACAAACCGGACATCGTCTTAGGTGAAGATATCGTGTGGCGTGTCATCAGGGAGATGCATTGGCGTGTGCCTCAGGACATAGCATTTGCCAGCGTTGATGCCTCCCCTGATTTCCCGGACATCGGAGGCTTTAATCAAAGGCATGAACTGCATGGCTCTGTTGCAGTGGATATGGTGATTGGCCAGTTGCTTCAGAATGAACGAGGCATCCCGACTGTTCCGCGCTCCATCTTAATTGAGGGTGCATGGATTGATGGAATCAGCGCGCCCCCCAAGGAGACCATTCCGAAATTGAAGCGATCGGCCAACCTTTAAGTTTTAGAGCGAGGGAGTCCTCATTTTGTATCGGTGCAATGATTCTCCGCGGTGTCCTCTAATTTGAGGACCGAATCAAAGAATTTGAAATCGACCTGATTGAGATGATCAGGAGATCTGCGGAATCGTGCATTCGATGCCGGTAATTTTTGAGCATCGTGATGCATTGATGCGGATTTGTTCATGTAGGTCTCGCGACTTATGCCCTGTTTCCTGCCTCCGTTTTCCCCGGATTAGTCAGCTGTATACGTTTGCCCCATTTTTTTCAACGCGACCACCTCTACGTGACTCACCCGATTAATCGCCGATCTGTTGTTCTTCGTAAAACGCCTTATCCACACGGGACTTCATTGCGATATACGGCGCGTGGTTTCGCCCTGCTGATCACGATCACGCTGCTGGCGTTTCTGGTGCTCTTGCTGGTTTCGCTTTCGTCGATGACCCGCGTGGAAACCCAGGTGGCTGACAATACCAAGAAGCTCTCAAACGCCCGCGCCAACGCGATGATGGCGCTCAACCTCGCGCTCGGTCAGCTCCAGAAATTCGCCGGCCCTGACAAGGCCGTAACCGCTCGCGCCGATATCATATCAGCTGGCGCACTGACGCAGCCCTATCTCACCGGCATCTGGAAAACGACCAACACGACGTCGACTCCCGATATCTGGCTTGTGAGCGGCAACGAGTCTTCGCCCGTCGCCAAGACTCCGGCCAACGTCCTCTCGCCGGCCACCGGCACCGAACCCGTGGTCGATGGCGCCTCCGGCTACGTCTTCCTGGTCGGCTCCAATTCCGTCGTCGCCAACGACCAGCGTGTGCGGCTCGACAAACAACCGATCACCGCCGCCGCCGGAACCATCCCCGGGCTCACCACTGCCGCCACCATCGGCAACTATGCCTACTGGGTCGGCGACGAAGGCATCAAGGCGAGCGCCAGCCTCATCAACCCGCGCCTCGCTGCCAACACCATCGCCTACGACAACGCGACCGGCAGCGGAGGACAGGGAGACAACTGGTCCACCGAAACCGATAAGCGCGACCGCCTGGACCAGATGCAGCTCGCACGTCCCCGATTGGAACACCTCTTCACCTCATTCAATCCCGACACCGACGGACTCACCGGCCTGCCCAACGTCAGAAGCAACGCGCAACTGCTGCTCATGACCAACTCGCCCACGACAGGCCAGTTGAAGGCACAGTTCTACAGCATCACTCCCCTCAGCCGCGCCGTCCTCGTTGATCTGCCCAACGGTCGCCTCAAAAAAGATCTCTCCGACATCACCGCTTCACCCGACCCGGCAATCCTCAAATACCAGCAAACCCGCCTCACTCCCACGGACGTATTCAATTCCTACTACACGCCTGTGGCCGCCTCCGTGCCCACCGCCACGACCTACCCAGTCTATTCACTCGGTCCGGTGCTGACCGAAGTGGGCGTCCGCCTTAATTTCTACATCTCCACGGCGGACAACACAGTCCACTACACCTACCTCGTCGAAGCCGAACTGTGGAACCCCTACGCGGCCGAGTTGCGCCTGTCGCCCGCTTCTCCGCTCACCCTCGAAATCAGCGGACTCCCCGCCATCACTGTTACCACCGATGGCACGACCAACCAAACCTTCACGCCCGCCATCACCGCCACCGTCAACGCCGCGGCCACGAGCACTTGGACCGCCGGTCAAATTCAGGTGTTTCGCGGCAGCACCGCCCTCGAACCCCTCGCCAGCCCTGGACCGATGAGCAACCAGATCGTGCCCGGCGCGACCACCGATCCTTCGGCAACCACAGTGACGGCAAGCTATGGCGGGAGCATAGCGCTGAAGGCGGTTATCAAGGTCGGAGGGAATGTGCTGAATACGATTACCCCGCCAGTCTACTTTGGCTCTGGTAGCGTTTCAAATGGGATGGCCGCTTCTTCAACCGGATGGCTGATGGGCTACGGTTACACATTTCCGGAGGACCTATATGTGGTCACGAGCGGCCTATCCGGTAACACGTTCGATCCGCGCATGCCGGTGTTAACAGGAGCCAATACTAATATGTTCTCCGCCATATGGACCGAAACGCCGGCTAACAACACCGCACCAATCGGAACGACTGGCACCTTTGGGAGCGGTAGCGCGCTCACGCTCTATGATTTACCACGGCAGGAAATCACTTCCTTGGGCATGCTCACCCATATTATCGGAGCCAAATCATACTCCGTCGGCAATAATTGGGGCGGAGCCGCGAATTCAGTTTTCGATGAATATCACGTATCAACAGTGCCGCGCTTCGCGTCTACTTGGACTCCCGAAAGTGGCCTGCCGTTGCCTAACCGTTATGCCTCCGTTTACCATCCTGAGAGCACACCCTTGATCGCGCTTCCCGATCTACAGTCGTCCACCACCTCGGCGCGTTACCTTCTTCAAAACGGAGCGTTCAATATTAATTCAACCTCGGTCGAGGCTTGGTCTGCTGTGCTCGGCTCTAAGTTCGCAGCATGGAAATACGCAATGGATCCCGCTTCCGGAATAACCTTGGAAAACGTGTTTTTACGTATGCCTCACGGAGCACAGCAGCTTGCCAATCCTCCTCTTCTATCAGGCGGCTCCGGCACGAGCGCACTTAACGATGTCAATGCGCGGAATACAAGCGGACGTCAGTTGACATCAGCTGAAATCACTGCGCTCGCCACACAGATTGTAGGTCAGATCCGTTCCCATGGGCGGCCTTTTCTGTCGCTTCAGGAATTCATCAGTGGCGGATCTATTTTTAACGCGATTAACATCGCTTCAATTAACAACGCTCTTGGGCCTACGAAGATTTTTGGACCCGGTGCACTCACGCAGGCGGATGTAATCGGCTCAATGGCTCCATTTATTACGGCCCGTTCGGACACTTTTCTAATTCGATCCTATGGAGATGTGCAAAACCCTGTCACCGGAACGGTCGAGGGGCGCGCGTGGTGCGAGGCCCTCGTGCAACGCCTGCCCGATCTCGCCGACAACGCCTCCGCCCCCATCGCCGACGTCGTCGCACCGAATCCCGTGACTTATTCGTCAGGCCGAAAATTCAAAATCATCTCCTTCCGATGGCTCTCCGCTTCCGACATCTAACGCTTCTCGCCGTCGGTCTTCTTTCCTTCTGGCTGGCACCCCTGCGCGCCCAAACCCCGTCCGCCAAGGATGACCGGTCCTTCACCGTGTATTCGCCCGTCCCGTCACCCGCTTGGGACAAGCTCTTCTATCTGGCCGGAGCCAAAGACCCGGTGAAGCTGACCTTTCAAAACAACCGGCGCTCCGTCCCCATCAAACCCGCCGGTGCCCCGAAGCCCCTGGTCTTCGTCGTGGAGAACATTGACCCCGCCACCCAGAAAAAAACCTACGTGCCCGTGGCCGAGGCCGCATGGCCCGAAGCGGCGTCCAAGGCGCTCGTCGTGTTCACCGTTGCCGGCGGAGTCAACCCGCAGGTGCAAGCCGTTGCCGTGGATGACGGACTCAAGGCGTTTCCCTTGAGAAGCGTCCGTTTTTTCAACACCACCGGCGTCACCCTGCTTGCCAAGGCGGCGGACTTCCAAGGCGAAGTGCTGCGAGGGATTTCGCCTAGTCACCTCTACCCGGTGCCATCGAACAATTCCGATATCGTGGGAGTGTTTCCTCTGGCCTTCGCAATCAACGATTCCAACGAAGGCGCGAAACTGTTGTTTACCGGCAATGGTGATGTTTGGCCGCTAGGTCGTTCATTGATCTTTATCCTTCCTCCTGCCCAAGGCTTGAAAGAAATCCAGATCCGCGTGCTTGTTGACGCACCGCTTTTACCCAAGGAGTGATAAATTTTTGGGGGCTTTTTTATGATTCGTTTTCTTGGCCAATACTTTGACCTGAAGATCCGATTCGTGGAGCGCGGAGACGATACTCTTGCCTAGTCTAGAATGTTACGTGAGCGCGGCGGAGTGCAGGCATTTCGAGCACGGTTAGTTGTTGGTTGGCGATCACGTAGTTTCTACGTAGTAACCGCTGATTTTAACGTAACCCGCTGTCCCTTATAAAGGACGTATGGGCTCATAACCTGAAGGTCGTTGGTTCAAATCCACTCCCTGCACCCAATTTCAAGCCCTTCCATCATACGGAAGGGCTTTTTTCGGTATAGTTACGCGATTTCTGGGAAGATTTTATGTTAATCGCCCGAAAAGGAAGCGCGGAAGGTATGTGCGAGTGATCAATGTCTGACCGGAAGAACCAACATGCGAATGGCGTAATTGTCCGCGGAGCCACGCCGTCTATTTCGGGAGGTCAGGCGCGGGGCTCATGCCGACTACGGCAAAACTACACGGCGCGATCACCGGGCATCGCGCCGTAACTACCCTGCTGGCTAGGAGGCGACGGCGGAGGCGAACGGCTTACACGCGTTCTAAATCTACGCAGGCAAAGGCGCAGGGAGTTAGATCGAGGACGAGGGTGAGGTCTCCGGCGAGATCGAGAGTTTCGTCGCGGATAAGGGCGGGTTCGGCCGCGGCGTGGAGGGCGGCGAGTTGCGCGGCGTCGGGGTAAGCGGGCGAACCGGCGGCGCGCCAGGCGCCAAGTGCATCGCCCTTTTTTGTATCGCATCGGAGGATACGAACGCGGTAGCGGCCGGGGCGCAGGCCGCGCAGGGCGAAGGTGTCGTGGCGAGTCGCGCCCCGCACAAGCCAGTCGCCGCCTCCCAAGTCGGTTTCGACGACCTCGGGGAGGTTCCACGCGAGCACGCGCACGTCGCCGGAGGAGGAGATAGTGGCGCGGGCCGACGGATGATCGAGCGGGAACTCGGTGTCGTGCATGCCAGCGAGCCAGCGGTAGGCGTGGAAGACGGATTTTTTGACGCCGTGGATGTTCACGAGTCCGTATTTTCCGGTGAAGGGGAGGGGACTGAGGCCGGTTTCCTCAAAAATGTCGCTGACCGTCCACCACATGTAGGAATCCACGAGGCCGGAGATCTCTTTGAGGGTTTGCAGGGCGAAGGCGGCGGTGAAGAGCGAGTCCTTGCCGTAAACGTCTTCGTGGGCAGGGCAGGTGTTCCACTCAGTGAAGTGGAGCTCGGCATTGGGGAAGGCGGAGGCGGCGATCTGTGCGCGGACGCGTTCGATGTCGCGGCGCATGGCGCCGACTCCGCGGTAGTGCATGGGGCCGTCGGGCACGCCTTGGACGAGGTCGGCGTCCACACAGTAATGATGCGTGGAGATGAAATCGAGGGGCAGGCCGTGGTCTTTGCAGTAGGCGAGGAGATCCGGCACCCACATGGTCTTCGACGTGGCGGGGCCGCCGACGCGGAGGCGGGCGTCCACGGATTTCACGGCGCGGACGGATTCGGCGTAGAGTTGAAAATAATCGGCCTGGGTGCCGGTCCAGAAGGCGCCGATCAAGTCGGGTTCGTTCCAGACCTCGAAATGCCAGGTGAGGACTTCTTCGATACCGAAGTGCCGAACGAGGTGGGCGGTGAAGCGACGGACGAGACGGCTCCATTCGGCGTAGTCGCGCGGCGGAGTGACGTTGGCGCGGTAGTCAAAGATGGTCTTCGTGCCGCTGGCGAGGCGGGCAGGCATAAAGCCGAGTTCGACAAACGGCTTCATCCCTTGGGCGACGAAGAACTCGTAGATTTTGGTAACGTTTTGGAAGTTGAGCCGCGGGCCGCCGTCCGGGTCCTCGCCGCCCGGGTGGACGACACCAACGTAGTCACTGAAGATGCCGTGGAAGCGCACGCCACCGAAGCCTATCTCGCGCTGGGCGAGGCGGACGTGTTCACGGTAGTCTTCGCGGAGGGTGAGGTAGGCGTGGCAGGAGCCGATGCCGCGTTGGAAGAAGCGATCAAGAGGGACGAAGGGACCGGCAAGATCAACGAGGACGGGAGCTGCGGTGGCGGAGGTCGGGCTGGTTGGCATTGGATTAAAGGCGTAACGGAAAGAGGGCGCCGTCTGGAACGGCGCCCTCGGGGGATCAGGGCGTGAACGTTGTGCCGGTGACGCCAAATTCGTTGGCGTTGTAGGCACCGGCCCACTGGTTGGGGATGAAGGTGAGGTCACCGCTGGCGTAGCCCTTGACGATGCCATACTCGGCACCGGAGGCACCCAGGAGGGACGTCACGGTGTCCGTGGTGAAGTTGACCGAGGCAAGCAGCAGGTCGGTGGAGACCGGCGTGAAGGCGACCTGGCCGAAGTTTTTGTCGGCATACCATTGGCCGCCGGAGTAGAAGACCGCGATGAGATGGTCGGCGTTGCCGACCTGCGTGCCGAAGCGGGTGACGACGTTCTGCGCGCTATACATCAGGTATCCGGTGCCGGTGCGGCTGTCGTCGACGGCCACGCCGCTGTTGAGCGCGCCGATGGCGACGGGGTCCGCGCCTTCGTGGATCTTCACATTGCTGAAGGCGCCGTAGATTTTGTTCTGCGCGTCGTTGTCCACCGCGATGGCGATGCAGGTCATCGGGCCGGTGTAATAGGTGCCCAAGTCGATCGTGTAGGTCACCGAACCGCTGGCGGAGACATAGTTGTTGGAATCCTGCCAGCCGCCGGTCCACAGCTGGGTGCCGGAGAGTTGGAAGACGCGTTTGGCGTTGGCCGAGTCGTTGTCCTCGTCGAGGCCGAAACCGAGGATCTCGCCGACGGCGGCCGAGTTCACGGTGAACTCCAAAACGGTGTCGGGCGTGACGGTGTAGTTGAGGGGGAATTTGATCCAACCGTTGCCGCTTACGCTGAAGCCGGTGCCGCCATTGGCGACCGTGACGCGGTTGCCGACGCTGCCGGTGCCGCCGTAGACGGAATAATCCGAACCGAACGAGACCTTGCCGTCGGAGGCGCGCGTGGTCGTGGCGGGCACGCTGCCGGACTTCGTGCCGCTCCAGATGCGCACATGTTCGATGTCGAAGGTCTTGTTGTTCACGCCGGCGGTGGGCGTGTTGCCATCCCAGCCGCCGAGTTGGAGCGAGAGGATGGCGTAGGCGGGCACGCTCATGGCGCGGGTATTGTTGTAGGAGCCGGTCTTCACCCCATCGACGTAGAACTCGATCAGTCCGTTGGCCCAATACGCGCCGTAATCATGGTAGGCGCCCGTATCAATGACGGGGGCGGGGCCCCAGCCGGTGGCTTGGTGGGCGCTGCCGTAGCCGTCCCAGTGGAGGGCGTGGGAGGTCACGTTGGATCCCCAGACACCGAGCGTTTCCATGATGTCCACCTCCATGCCGCCCGTGTAGGTGGAGTCGGTGATATCGGCGTAGGCGCTGCGCACCTCAATCTCCCCGGTGGAGCCGTAATTCGTGTTGGCGGCGGTGCCCCATTTCACGATCGCGTCGGCGGTGGGGTAGAACGTGGTGCCATTGACGACCAGCTGCGGACGGTCGGCGATGTTGACGGCTTCCTTGCTGTAGAAGGCCATGCGCCGGGCGCGACGGAACGAATCCGACAAGGCGAGGGAGACGACTTTGTCGCCGCTGACTTCGGATTGCACCAGTTCGGTCACGTCGATTTCGACGATGTCGCCGGGCGCGGCCGTGAAGCCCCATTTCTGGTCGACGAAACGGGGATCCCGCACCGGCTGGTTGTTCCAGGTGATGGTATTTTCCGCCCACGAGTCGTCGGCGACGCGGAAGGTCTGGAGGTTGTTGGGACTGTCCGCGGAGTTGCCGACCACGACGACCTTCATCCGGAGCTTGGCACTGGTGACGGTGGTGATGCCGGAGCTGACGAGGTTGAATTTGAGGAAGGTGTTCACGAACCATTCCTTGGTGGCGTAGTCGTCGCGCTCGGGCATGAGCCAGAAGGCGGGCCACATGCCGGTCGCGGTGTCCCAGCGCGCGCGCATCTCGAAGTAGCCGTATTGCTGTTTGAAGTTAAGGAAGGTGCTGATCTCACCGGTCGAGTAGGCGTTTGACTTGCCGCAGAACACCACGGGCGTGGTGGTGGCCTTGAGGGTGAGTTTACCGCCGGCGACGGTGATGTTTTTGGGGTTGTTGCCGCCGACCCCTTCGATACCGGCGTCGGCCATGCCTATTTTCCAATTGGCTCCGTTCAGGGTGGTGCCGTCAAAGGTGTCCTCGAATTCCAGCTGCCAGGTTCCGGGCACGGGAGGCTGGGGTTGGGCGGAGAGCGAGCCGGCGAGCAGGGCGAGGAGAAGCGCCGGCGCGAAAACGCGGGCGCGACGTAGCGAACGTGAACTGACAGGGGTATGGTTTTTCATGGGGAGGAAAAAGGGGAAAGTCAGGGGGCCTCACCAAGAATCATGACGTCGCTCGGTCCGAGGATCGCGGTGCCTTGCGGCGACGTGAGACCGAGCAAGTCGTGATATGCCACACCGGCGGGGAGCGACACGGTGTGCGTGGCGTCGGTGTGGTTGATGAGGTAGAGCAGGGGCTTGCCGGAAGGTGATACGCGCACGG
>DATHXF010000076.1:0-23223 GCA_035459785.1 Rariglobus sp.
CCGCGCACGCCCGGCACTCTGCCCGCGATTCCCACCCGCGCTCCGCGCCGATAACGAGCGCCGTCAGTCCAAAACCCACCGCCGCCACGCTCGCCATGTCGCCGGCTTTCGAGCCATCCGCCTTCGCCCGATCCGGAATCAACCCCGTGTGCGCATGCGCCGTGTCGAAGAAAAAACGAAACGCCCGTCGCTGCACATCATCCAAAAATTGGTCGTCGGTCATGGAGTAAATTGAAGATCAGCCCAACAGAGCCCTGAAGCCAGCCTCGTCCAGAACCGGCACGCCCAGCGTCTTCGCCTTCTCCAGTTTCGAACCGGCTTCCTCGCCCGCCAAAACATAGTGCGTCTTGCGCGACACACTGCCGCTCACCTTGCCACCCGCCGCCTCGATCATCTCCGTCGCCTGCTCGCGCGACAACGTCGGCAACGTGCCCGTGAGCACCACGGTCTTGCCCGCCAGCACCGCGCCCGCCGCCGCTTCGGCCGGCGGAGTCGGCGTCACGCCCACGGCCTGCAAGTCGGCCACCATCGCGCGATTCACCTCGTCGCCAAACCACGTGCGCACCGCCTCGGCGGTCTTTTCGCCAAAACCGTCAATCTGCACTAGATCGTTCAACGACGCCGCGGCCAACGCATCCAACGAACGGAAGCGTCGCGCCAGATCCTTGGCCGAAGCCGCACCGACCTGCGGGATCCCCAACCCATGAATCACGCGCCACAAATCCGCCGTCTTCCGCGCCGCGATGCCGTTGATCAGATTGGTCGCCCACACCTCTCCCGATTTTTTCAACGGCAACAAATCTTCCACCTTCAACCGAAAGATATCGGGGATCGTCTTGATGAGTCCTTTCGTGAGCAGCAGGTCCACGACCTCCTCGCCAAGTCCGTCGATATCCAAACTGGCCTTCGATGCAAAGTGCTCGATCTTGCGCCGCACCTTTTCCGGACACGCCGCATTCGGGCACATCCATTTCACGCCGCCCTCTTCGCGCACCAATTTCGTCGCGCACACCGGACACTCCGTCGGGAAAACATAAGCCACGCACTCCGGCGTGCGCTTCGCCATGACGACTTCGATCACCGCCGGGATGATCTCGCCGGCCTTCTCCACAAGCACGAAATCGCCCACGCGCACATCCTTGCGCGCGATCTCGTCGGCATTGTGCAGCGTCGCGCGCTTCACTGTCGTGCCCGCCAGCAACACCGGCTCCAACTCCGCCACCGGCGTGACCGCGCCTGTGCGGCCCACCTGCAGCGAGATGGAGTTGATGCGCGTCTCCGCCCGATCCGGCGCAAACTTGTAAGCGCACGCCCAGCGCGGCGACAACTTGCGCGCCGCCTGCCCCGCCCCGCGATAACCCACCACCGCCTGATGGGAAAATACGTCCAGCTTCACCACCGCTCCGTCCGTCGCATAGGCAAACCCGCGCCTCATCGCGTCCAGTTCGCCGATGGCCGCCCACACGGCGTCGATCCCGTGCACCGACCAAAACTTCTCCACCACCGGCAGTCCCCAGGCGCGCAACTGCCCCTGAAACGACGACTGCGAATCAAACCCTGTGGGCGCCGGTTCACACGCACCCAATCCATAAAGCACGATCTCCAAGCGCCGCGTTGCAACCAGCTTTGAGTCGAGCTGCTTGAGGGTGCCCGCAGCCAGGTTACGAGGATTCGCATAGAGCGCCTCACCCGCCTCTTCTTGGAGCTGATTGATCCGGGTAAACTCCGCGTCCCTCAAAAAAATCTCCCCGCGAATCTCGATGATGTCCGGCATTGGCGGCGCGAGCAGATCATCGGCCGGCTTGAATGCATGCGGCAGCCCCCGGATGGTCTTCACGTTCACCGTGACATCGTCGCCCTCCTCGCCGTCTCCACGCGTGACCGCCCGCGTAAGTTTTCCGTTTTCGTAAGTCAGGCTCACCGCCACGCCGTCGATCTTCGGCTCCACCGTGTAGGCGAGATTATCGATACCGATAGCCTTCACCAGCCGCGCATGAAACTCCCGCAGCTCCGTCTCGTCGTAGGTGTTGTCCAGCGTGGTCATCGCCAGCCGGTGCTTCACGCGCACAAAACCCTCGCTGCGGTCGTCACCCACGTGCTGCGTCGGCGACTCCGCCACGGCCAGCTCCGGAAACTGCGCCTCCAACAACGCCAGTTCCTTCTTCAGCGAATCATACTCAAAGTCGCCGATCTCCGGCTTTGCCTCTCGGTAATAGCGCTCGTCGTGCGCCGCGATTTCGGCGCGAAGCTGGGCGATACGGACTTGGGCGGCCTCGGAGTTCGTCATAGAGCGGCGTCAGTTGGCACGGGAGCCAGAGATTTTTCAACCTGTCGATTGCGTCGAAACAAAGGCCGTTCCATCAGACGCCGATACCACGCCCAGCGCAGATAAAACGTCACCGCCAAAGCCGCGCCCGTCGTATCCGCCACCCAATCGGCGAACTCAACGCTTCGCCCCACCGTAAAACTCTGCCTCACCTCATCCGCCCCGCCATAAGCCGACGTCAGCAGGATCGCCGCCCACTGCCAAGTCTGTCGCGAGTCACTCCGCGCCCACAAGGTCGCGATCAGCCCGAAGACCAGCCCGTGTGCGACCTTGTCGAAGTTTACGATGCCCGGCGAAGCCACCTGGCTCTGCCCCGAGGCAAAGAACACCGTCACCATGACCGCCACCGCCCAAAGCCAATGACCGGTCCGCCGGCCATCTGCGATATGTGATGAGTTTTCAGACATGAAAAAACCTCACAACTAAGTGAGGTTTAAAAAATTAGGGAAAATGGTCGGGCTGGTGAGATTCGAACTCACGACCTCTTGCACCCCATGCAAGCGCGCTACCAGGCTACGCTACAACCCGAACTAAGGAGGGGTCACAAAGCCTCACCACGGGACCGGAAGCAAGCGGTTTTTTTCATCTATTACCAAACCGCATTTCACGGCAAAATTCGTTGGTGCCCAGGGTGGGAATCGAACCCACAAGGATTTCTCCGGAAGATTTTGAGTCTACTGCGTCTGCCAATTCCGCCACCTGGGCGGCACCGAAACGAGCCGCCAAGCTACGTCCGCCCTCGGGCTTGTAAATGGAAAACTCCATCTCTCCACTCGACCGCATGTCAGATTTTCGCGTCTTCGCCTCCGCACCCGCTCTCGGAATCATCACCCTGCCCCCCGGCGAATCGCACCACCTCGTCACCGTCAACCGGGCCCGCACCGGCGATACTGTAATCGCTTTCGACGGTGGCGGCACCGAATGGACCTGCGAATTGACCGATGCCCGCAAAAGCGGGGCCATCCTGCGCGTCACGTCCACGCATGCCAGAGCCGCCCTGCCCTGTGCGATCACACTGGCCCAGGCCCTGCCCAAAGGCGGCGTGATGGATGATATCATCCGCCACGCCACCGAACTCGGCGCCGCCCGCATCGTGCCCGTCGCCAGCCAACGCACCCAAGTCCACCTCGACGGCGATCGCTCCGACAAAAAAATCGAGAAATGGCGCACCACCGCACTCGAAGCCGCCAAACAATGCGGAAACCCGTTTCTCCCCGAAATCACCGGAGTGCAGCCGCTCGCGGCGTTTCTTGAGACTGAAGTCGTTAAAAACGCGCACCTGAAACTCGTCGCCAGTCTGCATCCGGGCGCCCGGCCCTTGCGTGAATTCATCGTCCGATTTCGCGCCGACCACGGAAGCACGCCCGCAACCGCCATCTGGCTGGTGGGACCCGAAGGCGATTTCTCGCACGACGAAATTTCGGCGATACAAAAAGCTGGATTCCTGCCCATCACACTCGGTCCGTTGGTGCTGCGTTGCGACACGGCCGCAACCGCCGCGCTGAGCGTGTTAAATTACGAAACCCAATAACCGGGACGGACAGAAACCCTGTCTTCGCGGCAGAACCGCCCACCCCCCGTCGCGCGAACGCTCAACGCAAGGTGGCCAGCAGTTCCTTGGCGGTCAGGCGACCGGTTTTCTCACCCGTAACCGGAGCAGCGGGCACAGGTGCCACCGGTGCGGCGACGGCGGCCGGCTTGAGAGCGGGCACGGGCGTCGGCGTCTGCGGACCCACCGTCGCCACCATGGTGTCCATGGACGTGGTGGCGGTCAGCGGAGGCGGAACACCGTTTCCGGGGCGACTGGCAAAAGCTGCTTCGCGTGTATTCAAGTAAGCCATGGTGATCTCACGGCTTGGGCACTCCATGATCACCTGGCGCAGATAGGCACAGAATTCCTCGTGGTTACCACGCCACAGACGACCGGCCAGCCACTCGACCACTCCGCTCTTGAAAGAGCGAACGCGGTATTCCGGATACAAGGCGGTCAGGTCGATCAGGATTTTCCGGGCCACCGGCTCGATGTCAGGCTTGCGGTCACGCAACGCCGGGATTTTCACGACCACCGGCACCACAAAAAGAAGCTCCTCGATAAACGGCAGGTCCAAGTTGCGACCCTGCTCATCGCATTCCGCCACGGTGAAAACAAAACGCAGCGGCCGATCACGATCACGACGGCGCTTGGCGAGACGCAAAAAGTCCAGCAACTGCGCTTGATTGGACGGAGACAGGAGCTCCAAATCCCGAATCAAAAAGGTGCGGGGAATGCCGTCATTCAAACGATCCAACGACGCCGCGGTAGCCAACCCCTCGGAGGTCACTTCGTTATGACCGAGAACGTAAAGATATCCGTTCGGATCACCGCACATCGACTGATACTCGCGGGCAACCAATTCAAATTCGCTGCCAGGCTCTCCCTTGAGAATCACGCCCAGCGATTCCTGCCGTGCCTGCCAAAGCTGCTGAACCACAGCCCGCATCGCGGGGCTTCGCGCGACAATATGCTGGGTGCGATGCGCATTGTTGGACTGAGGACCTCCCGCCTGGTCCTGATTGTTGTCCTCGAGCAACTCGGCCGACGGCTCGGTCTGCTGCGACGCGATCATCTTATGAATAGCCGAGATCGCCTTCTTCGGATTGATCGGCTGCAAAAGCACTTCGCTGATTCCCATCGGGAACAACGGAATGATCGCCTCCACGTCATCCTTATTTGCGATCAGCAAAATCCGGCTGTCCGGCGACAGATACCGCACCGATTTGATGAGCGCGCCCATATCGGCCGTCACGTCCAAGGTGACCGCGCAGATGTCGTAGAATCGCGTGACCAGCACGCGCTGAAGCTCATCGGCATCATTGCACGACGTCACCTGGGCGTCGCTGTCGGTGAGCAACAGCGAGAAGAGACTGCGCAGGCGCGCGTCAGGTATGCAGAGAAGGGCTTGGGCGCTCATTAAAACCGTCCACAGAAATAAAACATGAGGACGATGCAATCATCCAGTTGTAGTTAAAACTCAATACGCACGACCGCGGAACATACGCACAGGCTTGTGCGCCGCAGCCGCGTCCGGAGCGGCGGGGGCCGCCGCCGCAGGCTCCGGAACCGGTGCCGGAGCCGATGCGGGAGCCGGCTGGAAGGGAGAGTTTGAGAACGGAGTTGCCGTGGGGGAACTGCCCATCCGGGCGACCGGGGCGGGAGCCACGGCCGCAGGCGCCGCACCCGCCGAGGCGTCGAACTCAGCCAACGCCGCAGGAGTCAAGTGCTTGAGCGCCATGTTGGTAACCATGCGCGTGGAGGCAAAGTTGGCGGTCTCCGCAGCCAGGACGAGCAACACCGCCTGATCGGTGCGACGGAACAGAATCCACTTCTCTGCAAAGCGAAGCAGGTAGTCGTCGCACGGAAGGAAGTTCTCATCCATCGTCTCGTAAAGAGCCGTAATGCGGCGGAGTGCATCCGCGAAGATTTCCGGGGAAATGAACGAGGGCATGCGGTTCAGATAAATCTGACCGGCCGTGCCGAACAGGCACACGCCATCGACGCCGGGGATATCCAAAACGTTATCGAAAACTTTATTAAGGACCATGACTTAAATGGGTTAGCTGAGGTTGAGGATCTGGCGCATCTGGGCGACGATCTCATTCACGCGGGCGCGTGAGTTGAGGATTACCCCGACCACTTCGTTGTTCACCGGGATGCAAACCACGGTGAGGGACTTGCCCTGAATTTGGGCTTCATGGAAGTGCTCCAACCCAAACGACTC
This sequence comes from Rariglobus sp., assembly GCA_035459785.1. Taxonomy (GTDB): domain Bacteria; phylum Verrucomicrobiota; class Verrucomicrobiia; order Opitutales; family Opitutaceae; genus Rariglobus. The sequence continues at coordinate 6,085 of DATHXF010000076.1, forward strand.
ACCGATGAGCACAGCGATCTGCTGGAAGTAAACGATGACGTTGGCGAGGACATCGACTTCGTTGCCTTCCTGCTCGATAACATCGCCGGCCTCTGAACAGCGGACATACCCAATGACATTGGGCGCCTGCATGATTTGGTTAATGGCTAGGTTGTTTCCCATAAATGAGGTGGTGTTGATACCTCACATATACCACGTCGCGTGCCAGCTAGGGCCATTCGGGCTGTTTGCCGTGTTAAATCCGCCTTTTTACCTCTGAAACAAAAACTTGTAGTTATTTTCTGGGGACGCGTTTCAAGCCCTCAAAGCACTCCCAGCCGCAAGTCGACTGAAGCTATGCAATAGTCTTGTTCATAGTTGAGCGCATGAGCGGAGGCCGCTCGAAACCACCCAACCAGAAAAGCCGATGTAAAACCCACGTCCAAGAAGGACTGGAGGCATATTTCCATTCCGGCCGTTTCCATCCCGAATCACGACTCCGGCCTCCCCCGGTTTTCATCTTTGACACTCACTAGCTTCGCTCGTTTGTAGTCTTAACGGCGCAGGCGTCGTCTCAACCCAACGCACATGGCATCCAATCTATTTGGCTACTTCTCCAACGACATAGGTATCGACCTAGGCACCGCCAACACGCTCGTTTACGTCAAGGACAAGGGGATCGTTCTTCGAGAGCCCAGCGTGGTTGCCTTGGACACCGTCACCCGCAAGGTCCGCGCCGTCGGCGAAGAAGCCAAGAAGATGCTCGGCCGCACCCCCGGCAACATCACCGCCATCCGTCCGATGAAGGACGGTGTGATCGCCGATTTCGACGTCACCGAGGAGATGCTGCGCTACTTCATCCGGAAGGTGCACAACAACTCCCTGCGCGTCGCCCCGCGCGTCGTCATCGCCATCCCCTCGGGCATCACCGAGGTTGAAAAACGCGCCGTGAAAGATTCCGCCACGCACGCCGGTGCGCGCGACGTCATCACCATTCCCGAACCCATGGCCGCGGCCATCGGCGTGGGCCTGCCCATCGACGAACCCGCCGCCAACATGATCGTGGACATCGGCGGCGGCACCACCGAGATCGCCATCATTTCCCTCTCTGGCATTGTATTCTCAAAGTCGATACGCGTCGCCGGCGACGAACTCGACAGCGCCATCGTCAACTACATGAAGCGCGCCTACAACCTCCTCATCGGTGAACGCACCGCCGAGGAGATCAAGGTCCGCATCGGCTCCGCCTATCCGCTCGACGAGGAACTCACCATGGAGGTGAAGGGCCGCGACTCCGTGGCCGGTCTGCCGAAGACGATCCACATCACTTCGCAGGAAATCCGCGAGGCCCTCAATGATCCCATTTCCGCCATCGTGGACGCCGTTCGCTCCACGCTCGAACGCTGCCCGCCCGAACTCTCCGCCGACCTCGTCGACCGCGGTTTCGTGATGGCCGGCGGCGGCGCGCTCATCCGCGGCATCGACCGCCTGCTCAGCGACAAGACCGGCCTGCCGGTCACCATCGCCGACGATCCGCTCTCCGCCGTAGCCAACGGAACCGGCGCCGTTCTCAACGACCTGAACTGGGTGCTGCAGAACGTCTGATTCACCACGACCGGTTTACGCATTACGATTTCCCCCTTGATTGCGCCTGCGGCGCCCATTCGTAAGACGTAAATTTACCGCCGTGCTTCCCCAGCGTTTCGACCAGGCCAAGCCGTTTGCCACCCTCGGCATCGTGCTGCTCGCATGGCTGCTGATCCCGACCGCCGTGAAGCGTTTCGCGCGCGCCGGCTTCTTCGAGCTTCAGGCGCCCATGGAAACCGCCGCATCCTACGTGCGGGACATCCAGGGTTACTGGGCGCTGAAAACCCGCACCAAAGACGAGCTCATCGAGGCCGGCCGCGACTTGGTCCGGCTCAACGCCGCCTACGAGTCCCGCCTCCAGCAGGACGCTTCCGTGCGCACCGAACTCGAGCGCCTTGAACGCATCCTGCGCCTCCCCACGCCGGCCGGCTTCCGTGCCGAACCCGCCCGCGTGGTGCGCCGCGATTTTTCCTCGTGGTGGCAGCAACTCGTCATCCGCAAGGGCCGCAACTACGGCATCACCGTCGGATCACCCGTGATCTACGCCGGCGGCGTGGTCGGCCGCGTGACCGAGGTGCATGCCTACACCTCGGTCGTCGAACTGATCGGCAGTCCCGGCGTGCGCATCGCCGCCACCACGGAAGGCGACACCCGGCCGATCAGTTATCAGGGCGCCGTCAATCCCACCTACGGCCCTGCCTTCGGCACCGTTGAATATGTGCCGCTCGACGTGTTCGTGACCGCGACCAATCCGCAGCGGCTGGTCACCTCGGGCCTCGGAGGTGTTTTCCCGCCCAACCTGACCATCGGCTACATGACCCGCGTCGAGCCCAGCTCCGACGGTCTCTTCAAGTCCGGTGAAGTGCGCCTGGACGCGGCCCTGTCATCGCTCAACGAAGTCACGGTGCTGGTTCCCGAAGCAAAGGACACCGGAGCCCGCTAACATGAAGAACCGGGTTCTCATCCTTACCGCAGCATCCCTGCTGCTCGCCCTTTTGCTCGGCCAGCTCAACCACTACCTCGCGGCCTGGCAGATCCACGTTTGGTGCGGCGGCCTCTTTGTCACCTTTGCCGCGCTGCGCCTGAGCTACGGCACCGGAGCCGCCGCCGTCTTCGCGGCCGGACTGCTCCTCGATGCGGGCGATCCGGTCACCTTCGGCACCCAAGGATTCATCTTCCTGGCAGCCCACGCGGTGATCTTCAACATCCGCGCCCGCGCCCCACGCGACGAAACCGTCGTGGGAGTCGTGATTGCGTTGCTGGCCAACCTCGGAATGTTCCTGGCCTTGAGTTTCCTGCGCATCGACCCGGTCGTGGAACCCGCCCGCTCCTGGATGCGCGCCTTTGCCGACTTGCTGGTCTCGCAAATCGCGCTCGCGCTGATCGCCCCGTGGTTTTTCTCCGTGCAAACGCGCCTGCTGGAGCTCACCGGCAATCCCCTGCGTGATCTGTCGCGCCGGGCCTACTGAGTCATGTCCGGCATCGGTTCCGAACGCAGCGGCGGCTTGGTGGAAACCCACAAGGGCTACAATCCACGGGTCATCATTTTTTACCTCTTCGTGGCCGTGCTGCTGCTCATCCTCGCCGGCGGCCTGGCCTATCAGCAGCTCTTCCGGGCGGATACGTTCAGTGAAAGCGAACGCGTGCAAAACCAGCGTCGAATTCTGGTCCCCGGACCGCGCGGCAACATCTACGACCGCGACGGCAAGCCCCTCGTTGCCAACCGCCCCCGTTTCGCCGTGACAATTTATCTGGGCGAACTCCGCGTGCAGTTCCGCTCGGAATACATCCGCATTCGCAAAGCCTACCGCGAAACCGGCGACAAAGACGTCCCCTCTCCCGCCCAGATGGAGCGCATCGCCCGCTTCACCGTCGTCCAGCATTACCTCGACCAGATCAACCGTGCTCTCGGTCGCAGCGCCACGCTCGAAGCAAGCGATCTTGAAAAACATTTCCATCAGCAACTGCTGCTCCCCTACCTCCTCGTCGACGACCTTGAAGCCGCCGAATACGCACGGCTGATCGAACAACTTCCCGTCTCTTCGCCTCTGCAGGTTTACGCTTCGAGCATCCGCTCGTATCCCTACGGCTCCCTCGCCTCGCAAACCCTCGGCTACGTCACGGCCAACGACGCCATCGACGCCGCCGACGATTTTCCCGGCGCCGGCCTGACCACGTTCAAGATGAAGGGCACGCTCGGCCGCGAGGGCCTGGAAGCGCGCTTCGATTCCCTGCTCCAGGGAGAGACCGGCGGCGCCGTTTACCGGGTCGATCCCTCCGGCTACCGTATCAATAAGCCGCTTGAAAAACGCCAGCCCGTCCACGGACACGATCTGCGCACATCGATTGATACCGATCTCCAACTGGCCGCCGAAAAAGCCATGACTGACACCGAGCTGGCCGGAGCCGCTGCCGCCATCGACATCCGCACCGGCGAGGTTCTGGTGATCGCCAGCAAACCCGACTACGATCTCAACGCGTTCATTCCGCGCCTCGGACACGACGCAGGGCGTGACATCACCGAGCGCGGCGCCTGGCTCAACCGCGCCACCCACGGCCTCTATCCGCCCGGCTCCTCCTTCAAAATCCTCACCTCCATCGCCGCGCTCCGCGCCCAAAGCACCACGCCGGAGACCCTCGTCAACTGTCCGGGCTTTTACCAGGTCGGCGGCCGCCGTTTCCCCTGCCATGACGGCCATGCCCACGGTGACATCAATCTGGCCACCGCCATCGAAAAGAGCTGCAACGTTTACTTCTACAAACAGGGCCTCGACATGGGCGTGGAGGCGCTCGCCGCCGAAGCCCGCCGGCATGGTTTCGACCGCCCCACCGGCGTCGAAACCTCCGAGACACGCGGCATGCTGATCCCCGATCCCGACTGGAAAAAGAACCGCCGCAACGAACGCTGGTTCCCCGGTGACACCGCCAACATGGCCATCGGCCAGGGTGACGTGCTCGTCACCCCGTTGCAGATGGCCTCGTTCATGGCCTCCTTTGCCCGCGACGAGCTCACCACCGCGCCCACCCTGCTCCACCAGGACAACCGCCCCGCGCAGCACAGCGCGCGCAGCGGCCTGACGACGGAGCAATACGCCGCCATCGTCGCCGGCATGGAAGCCTGCACCCTCACCGGCACGGCCAAAGTCCTGCAGGCGCCCTTCATGAAAATTCCCGGCCTGCGCATCGCCGGAAAAACCGGCACCGCACAAAAGCAGACGGCCAAGGGCACGATCAATTTCGCCTGGTTTATCTGCTTCGCCCCGGTTGAAAACCCGCAGGTCGCCATCGCCGTCGTCATCGAGGGCGACACCCCCGGCGAAGAAACCGCCGGCGGCCGCTACGCCGTGCCAATCGCCCGGGCGATTCTCAAGAAATGGGACGATAAACAAAAGGCGCCGGCCACGTTATCACCGTCGCCTTTCCGTCCGTAAACCGCTTCACTCCGGTCGTTCCCCGCAAGCGTCCGCTTTCCCCACCATGGCCGAATACGATTCCATCGCCGACGACTACAAGAAGTCCAAATTCGCCCCGTGGCGGATCGCCGTCGAAGTCCATTCGCTGTTCGGCTTGCTGGGCGACATCCGCGGTGTGCGCGTGCTCGACCTCGCCTGCGGAGACGGCATCTACAGCCGACGCCTGCGCGAACGCGGCGCCGCGCGCGTCGTGGGCGTGGACCTCTCAGCCGGCATGATCGACCTTGCACGCGCCGAGGAGTCCGCACGCCCGCTCGGCATCGACTACCAGGTCGGCGCCGCCCAGGACCTCGAACTCGGCGAGACCTTCGACGTCGTCTTCGCCGCCTACCTGCTCAACTACGCGCGCTCGCTCGACGAGTTGTCAGCCTTCGCCTCAGCAATCGCGAAACACCTGAAGCCCGGCGGACGGTTTGTCGGCATCAACAACAACCCCGCCCATACCCCCGAGCTCTACGCAACGACCCGTCCCTTCGGTTTCATCAAGACCCTGAAACCCGGCGATACGCTCGTGAACGGAACGGCGATCACCTACACGTTTTTCCAGGACGGACATACCTTTCACTTCGACAACTTCTACCTCGATCCGCAGGCGCACGGTCCGGTGCTGGCCGGAGCCGGGCTTGAGGACTTCGCGTGGCATCCGCTGCAGGCCAATCGCACGGGGCTGACGGCACAGGACCAGGCGCTCGACTGGGATGGTTTTGTATCGAGCGCTCCGGTGCTGTGCTTCTCCGCCCGCCGCAGATAGGATCCTGCTTACTTGACGTTGATCGTCACGTAGCGCGGCACGCCGCGATACTGGACGAGCAGAACGTTGAGACCGGACTTGATGGCCGCCTTGGCATCAGACGCGGTGGCGACCGGACGGCGGTTGATTTCCACGATCACCAGTCCGGGCACCAGGATGCCGTCGTAGGGCGAGTTGTCATTGATCGCCGTGATCACCACGCCGCCCTCGACGCGCTTGTCGATTTTGAACTGGCTGCGGGTTTCCTCGTCGATCGCCTTCACGGTCACACCGGGGATGATTTCGTCGGACGCGCCCGCCTGATCATCGAGATTGGAGAGCTTCACCTTGAAGACCTTTTCCTTTCCGTCGCGGAGCACGGTCACGTTGATCTCGGTGCCGGGCATGAACTGCGAAACGTTCAGGCGGAGCGCGAACAGGGAGTCCACCGTCTTGCCTTCGATCTTGGTGATGATGTCGCTGCGCTTGAGTCCGGCCTTGGCGGCAGGCGCATCTTTGACGACGTCACTAACCGCCACACCCTTGGTATTCACCGGCACACCGAGGCTCTCGGCGAGTTTGGGTTCGAGGTTCTGGCCGGCCACGCCGAGGTAGCCGCGCTGGACTTTGCCGGTGGCGACGAGACTGTTGAGAATCGAAACCGCGAGATTGGTCGGCACCGCGAAACCGATGCCGATGTTGCCCCCGCCCGCAGAGGACAAGATGGCGCTGTTGAGACCGACGAGGCGGCCTTTGGCATCCACGAGCGCGCCGCCGGAATTGCCCTGGTTGATGGCTGCGTCGGTCTGGATGAAGTTTTCATAACCGCCGATCTGTTCGTTGGTGAGAATACCCACGTCGGTTCGGCCGGTGGCGGACACGATGCCCATCGTCACCGTCTGGCCCACGCCGAGGGGATTGCCCACGGCAAAAACGATGTCGCCAACACGGAGCTTGTCGCTGTCGGCCAGCGTGACGACCGGCAGGTTTTCCATGTCGATCTTGATGACGGCGACGTCGGTTTTCTCGTCGGCACCGATGACCTTGGCGATCACTTCGCGACCGTCGGCGAGGAGAACCTTGAGTTCGTCGGCGTCGGCGACGACGTGGTTGTTGGTAAGAATATAACCGTTGGGCGAAACGATCACGCCGGAGCCCAGGCCCTGCTGTTTCGATTGACGCTCGGGCACGCCTTGATCGCCGAAAAACTGTCGCAAGAGCGGATCAACGCGGAGGCGCTCGCGCACGATTTTGGTGGAGTAAACCGAGACGACGGCCTTCTGGACCGGCTCGACCACGTCGGCGTAACTGGTCACGAGACGGCCGCCGCCATCACCGACGGCGGTGCCGTCAAACTTGATATCAGGTTTTGGCGCGGAGGGCTTTTCCTGCGCGTAACCGAATGGAAACAACGAGGCCGCCAAGACGGCGACCAAGGCACGGGAGAGAAGATTGGTTTTCATGGACAGCTTCAGGACAAAACGAAGAAACAAAATGTTCCACCGCAAGTCGCCACCCTCCTCCCCCACCCGCCTGCGCTTAGAATCCCTTGATCTTAAAGAGACTGGTGACGCTCTCGTTGTTATTGATTCGCACGATGGCATCGGCCATCAGGCTGGCGATGCTCAGAACGCGAATGGGGAGGCCGCGAGTATCGACCGGCACGGAATTGGTGGTGATGAGCTCGTCGATGTGGCCGAGCGCGAGACGCTCGTAGGCGACCGGACTGAGGAGCGCGTGGCTGACGGCCGCGCGCACGCTGAGGGCGCCGCTCGCGCGCATGATCTTGGCGGCGTTGGCCAGGGTGCCGGCGGTCTCGGTGATATCGTCAACGAGGAGCACGTGCTTGCCGGCGACATCACCGACGACGTTGACCGTCTCGACGGTGGTGGCGTTGGTTCGCTTCTTCCAAACCATGCCGAGCTGGGCGCCGAGGATGCCGGCGTAGGCGGCTGCCATCTTCATGCCACCGACATCGGGGGAAACGACGACCAATTCCTCGGCACGGAACTGTTCGAGATACTTGAAGAAAACGGGCGAGGCGAACAGGTGGTCCACCGGAATGTCGAAGAAGCCCTGGATCTGCTGCGAGTGCAGATCCATCGTGAGAATGCGATTCGCGCCGGCGGCGACGAGCAGGTTGGCCACTAGCTTCGCGGTGATCGGCACGCGCGGCTGGTCTTTGCGATCCTGGCGGGCGTAGCCGTAGAACGGCATGACGGCGGTGATGCGATGAGCCGAGGCGCGCTTGGCCGCGTCGATCATGATGAGCAGTTCCATCAACGATTGGTTGGTGGGCGTGCAGGTCGGCTGGATGATGTAAACATCGTGGCCGCGCACGTTCTCGTTGATCTTCACGAAGGACTCGCCGTCGGGGAAACTGGTGACGGTGGCCTCGCCCAGCGGCATCCCGATGTGCTGGCAGATCTCCTCGGCGAGAGGACGATTGGAGTTACCGGAGAAGACTTTCAGGCGAGGCGAGCTCATGTGGTGAAGGGGACCAACGTGTCAGGATTGTGACGGGGCGGAAGACTTTTTTAGCCCTTCGGACAGCTCCTCAAGGGCATCCACACGTTTGAAGAGATCCGGAAGCTTCTTTTTTAGGACGTTGAAGCGCTGCTCCAAGTTGTAGGGCATGCAGGGCGAACCCTTGACAAAACTGCCGGGGGGCAAGTCGGAGTTGACGCCGGTCTGGCCGTCGGCCTTCGAACCCTTGCCAATCGTCAGGTGTCCGGCGATGCCGGCCTGGCCGCCAAGGACGACGTAGTCCTCGATCGTGGTGCTGCCGGAGATGCCAACCTGCGCGCAGATCATGCAGTGCCGGCCGATGACAACATTGTGCGCGACCATCACAAGGTTGTCGATTTTGGTGCCCTCGCCGACCACGGTGCGGCTGAAACGGGCGCGGTCGAATGTGGAGTTGGAGCCGATCTCGACGTCGTTTTCGATGACGACGTTGCCGACCTGCGGGACCTTTTCGTGACGGCCTTGGACGAATTCGTAGCCGAATCCGTCAGAACCGATGACCACGCCGGGCTGGAGACGGACGCGATCTTTGACGACGCACTCGGTGGCAAGCGTGACACGCGGCATGAACCAGCAGTCGTTGCCTACACGGGCGTTACGACCGATGAACGCCTGCGCCTGCAAATGAGTGCGTTCGCCCACGACGGCACCTTCCTCGATCACACAAAATGGACCGACCGTCGCGGTGGCGGCCACTTGGGCGCCGGGAGCAATCACTGCGGTCGGGTGGACGCCAGCAGCGGGTTTAGGCCACAGGAGCTGCTCGATACGGGCGCATAAACGCGCGAGTGCGACGGAGGGCTTTTCGACAACGAGGAACAGCTGGCCGGAGGCGGGTTCGCCAACGTAGTCCGGCGGAAGTAGCACGATGGACGCGGCAGTCGCCGCCACATCGGTCTTATACTTGGGGTTGCCCAAAAAGGAGAGATCGCCGGCTTGGGCGGAGCTCAGGGAGGCGATGCCCCGCACGGTGACGGAGGTGGAGCCTTTGGTTGAGAGGGGTAGGACGATGGCCGCAATTTCGGCGGCGCTGAAGGCGAGCTGCATACCGCCGAGACGGTGGGCGGCGGGCGTGGGCATGGCAAGCAACCGACCGGTTCGGGACACAAAAAAACCCCGCTCGATAAAGAGCGGGGTTAAGTGACTACCGGTGCCGTGTGGCAGACCGTTTACTTCTTGCTGCCGGGGAACGAGACGGCGGGAGCGTCGGCGGGCTTGGCGGCGGCGGGAGCAGCCGAACGGTCCTTGTTGATCTCCTTGGAGACGTCATCGGTGACGTCGTAGGCGGGATCGAAGTAGAGGAGGCTGGGCAGGCCGATCAGGGTCGGGCCGGACTTGTCAACGAGGAGGGTGGCACCCTTCTTCTTGGCGGTTTCGACGGCGATCTTGCTGATTTCCTCGAGCAGCATCTGCTTGAAGTTATTGATGCGCGTCTGGAGCTGGCGCTGGGTGTTGCCGCGGAACTGATTGACCTCGGCCTGCTTGCGCTGAATTTCCTGGCCCTTGGCCTGGAGGTCCTGCTGGGTCTTGGTCTTGGCGTCGGCGGAGAGCGTGGGGTTGTTCACCTGCTCCTCGAGCTTCTTGAACTGCTCGACCAAGGCGTTGCCCTCGGCGTTGAGCTTCTGGAGTTCGTCCTCGGCCTTCTGCTGGTCGACCTTCAGTTTGGCGTTCTGCTCTTCGGTCTTGTAGTGCGCGTCATAGAGCTTCGCCATGTCCACGACATAGATCTTGGGGGCGGGCTGGGCTTGGGCGGCGATGGCGAACACGCCGGCGAGCGCGACAGCAAGGAGGGATTTAAGAGAGGTTTTCATTAGGTGTTTAAGACAGGTGGGTTGGAGAATGAGAGAGCAGAATTAGAAACGTGTTCCAAAAGAAAAGTTAAACTGGCCGCCGTTGTCGTTAATCTTGTCGGACGTGATTGGAATACCGTAGTCGAGGCTCAGCGGAGCACCGGCGATCAACAGGCGCAGACCGAAACCGAAGTTGTCGTTGTAGCCACCGGTGTCGAAATCGTAGGAGCCCTTGTTCACAAAACCCGCGTCATAGAAGATCGCGAAGCGGAGCGGCTCGATCACATCGACCGAGTATTCAAGGCTCAGGAACCCGTAGGTGCTGCCACCGACCGGCACATTGTCCGCGCCCACGGCGACCTTCGGACCCACGTCACGATACTCGAAGCCACGCAGCGTATAAGGTCCGCCGAGGTAGAAACGATCAAAGAACGGCACGGTCGTGGTGTCGCCAAACGAATCCATCACGCCGGTGCGGCCGATGACGGCGAGCACCTGGTTCTGGGTGTCGAAGAGCGGGAAGAACTGGGATCCCTTGGCCTCGAGTTTGTAGTAGTCGGCGTCGCCGCCGAGAGAGCTCGTGGTGACCTCGCTGATGAGTTCGACGCGATTGCCGCGCGTCGTGTTGACCAGCTTGTCACGGGTGTCGCGGAGGAGCTGGAAGCCGATTTTGCTGAGGGTGGTTTCAGTCTCGGGATAAACGACGGTGTAACCGGCATCGACGTCCTTGATGTCCACGATTTCGTAGCCGTAAGAAAGGCGGCCTTCGACGAGTTCGAAGAGACGCTTGCGGAGGTAAACTTCGGCACCGGTGCGGACTTCCTGGTAAACGGAGCTGTTGTAGTCCGAGGACGTGCGGAAGATCGAGAAACCAAGCGCCAGTTGCTGTTCGAGGAACCAAGGTTCTTCAAACGACATGATCGCCTCGCTGGAACGCGAGCCGAGCTGCAGGCGGAGGCGGAACTTCTGACCGTCACCCTGGAAACCCGAGCGGCGACCGAAGAGGTCGAAGTTGGACTGCGTAACCTCGGCGAATACGACGGCGCGCTCCAGCGAGCTGAAGCCGGCGCCGAAGGTAAGGTTGCCCGTGCGACCTTCACGAACGGCGATCTTGAGGTTCTTGCGTCCGGGAATGTTGGTGGTCTCGGGGGTCATGTTGACCTCCTCGAAGAAGCGCGTGTTGTCGAGACGCTGCTTGGAGGTCTTCATGCGCACGGAGTCGAACACCTCGCCCGGCCCGAGCGCGAGTTCGCGGATGATCACGATGCTCTTGGTCTTGGTGTTGCCTTCGACGCGGATCGACTCGATGTAGAACTTCTCGCTCTCACGGATGCGGTATTCGACGTCGATGGCGCCGGTCTCGATGTTGGGTTTGCGCACGAGCTGCACGCGGGTCTCGATGTAACCGTCTTTGCCGAAGGCGTCCTGAAGCGCGGTCACATCGGCGTCGATCTTGGAGGGCGCGAAAATGGTGCCCTTGGTCTGCTTGAGCAGTTTGGTCAGCGTCTCGGTCGGGATGATCGTGTTGCCGCTGATGGCGATGTCGCCGACCTTGTATTGGCGGCCTTCCTTGATGCGGATCGTCAGCACCAGCTTCTTGGCGCTGGGATAGTCGTATTTGACCTCATCGGCGGGCACCTCGACGTCGAGATAGCCGAGTTCGCGGTAGTAGTCGCGGAGCTTGTCGAGGTCGTCCTGGAACTGGTCGTCCTTGAAGCGGCCGCCGCCGGTGATCCAGGAGAAGATGGTCCACTTCTTGGTTTCGATCGCCTTGCGGAGCTTGCCGGTCTTGGCGTGATCGTTGCCGACGAAATTGATGCGGGAGATCTTAACCTTGGCGCCTTCCTTGATCTTGAAGGTGACGTTGCCGAAGCCCGTCGCGCGGTTGCGCTCGATCGCGTAGCTGACCTGGACCTGGTTGTAGCCGGACTTCTGATAATACTCGCGGATCTTGGTGACGTCCTCCTTGACCTGGCGCTCGTCGAGCGAGGTGTTGGCCTTCGTCTTGATCTCCTTGTCGAGACGGCGGCTCTTGACCTTGACGTTGCCGTCATAGGCGACGCGCAGCACGCGGAACTTGGGCGTAAGTTCAAACACGAGGTTAACCACGCGGTCGGGGCGGACGTCGCGCTTGACCTCGATGAACTCGAACAGGTTGGTCTTGTAGAGCGAGCGGATGTCCTGGTCGATCAGCGTGTCGTCGAGATCGATGCCCTCGCGCACCTGCATGTTGGCGCGCACGACCTCCTCGGAGACGTTGGCCGAACCGATGAACTTCATGGTCAGCGTGCCTACTTTAAAGTTGGCGGCAGGTGTCTGGGCCAGGCCCAAGGATCCGGAGACAACGAGCAGCGCAAGACCGAGGACGAGGCGAACGACCCCGAAAAGGGGGTTACTGGGTGTAGTTTTCAAAGCGTGTAATATCCCGAAGGAACGTAAGTTTCAGTTCTCCTACCGGTCCGTTTCGTTGCTTGGCAACGATTAACTCGGCGGAGTCGGCCGCGACTTGGAACTTTTCGTCCGCGTCTTTCGGGCGGGCGAGCATCAGAACCACGTCGGCGTCCTGCTCGATGGAGCCGGATTCACGAAGGTCGGAAAGTTTGGGTGTGCGGTTTTCTTTTTCGGCGGAGCGGTTCAACTGGGATAATACAATGACCGGCACATCGAGTTCCTTGGCCAGCGCCTTTAATCCGCGCGAGATTTCCGCGACCTGCTGCTCGCGAGGGGTTTTCGAGTCGGTCGGCGCAAGGAGCTGCAAGTAGTCCACGATGATCAGACCCAGTTTGCTGCGCGACTGGAGGCGGCGGGCTTTGGCTCGCAGCTCCATGATCGTCAGGTGACTCGAGTCGTCGATGAAGATGGGGGATTTTGAAAACTCGTCCGCTGCTTTGAGTAACTCCTGCTGCTCGGCACCGTTTTTGGACAACAGGCCGTCACGCAAAAGTTTCATGTTCACCTTGGCACGCGCGCACAACATACGCAGCGCGAGCTGGGCCGAGCCCATTTCCAACGAAAAGATTAAAATGGGAACGCCCTCACCTCGTTTGGGAAATGCGGCGGCCTCGGCAAAATTGAGTGCGAGCGAGGTTTTACCCATCGAAGGACGGGCCGCGAGAATGATCATTTCCTGGCGCTGAAAGCCATAGGTGAAGGCATCGAGATCCTTGAAGCCCGAGGACACACCGGTGAGCTCGCCCTTTTTCATCATCATCTTCGTGATGACGGCCATGGCTTCGTTGGTCGGCCCCTTCATCTGCACCGCACCATCGGATACTCGGTCCTGGGTGACCTTGAAAATATCCTGCTCAACCTTGTCCACGAACTCTTCGAGACCGCCCTCGTAGGCGTAGCAACCCTCGACCGCGCCGGTTGCGACCTTGATCAGCTCGCGCAACAGGTGCAGCTCGCGAACCTTCTCGATGAAGTAGTTCGACTGCGCCGTGGTCGGGATACGGCTGCTGACCTGCGTGAGATAGGCGTAGCCGCCGATTTCATCGAGCTGGCGGCTGGTTTTCAGTTCCTCGGCGAGGATCTGAAGATCGATCGGAACGCCCTTATTGTAGAGATCGACCAGTTTATCAAAAATGACGCGATTGGCCGGTGAATAGAATGCTGTCGCCGTGAGCTTGCCCTCCAAGCAGCGCGCCACGATGTCGGCGCCATCGAGGAAGCAGCAGGACAACAAATACTCCTCGGCTTCGATGCTGTGGGGCGGCACACGACCGATCACGGAGGCGAGATCGCGGGGTTCGTCGGAGTCGCGACGGGAACGTCGGTTGGATTTCGGGAAGTCGTCAGCCATGAAACGGAACAGAGAGGCAACGGGCTCCCATGGCAGAAGCAATGCCGAGTTTTGCACAAGATACTCCGAATAGATCATAAGTTCAGGCCCTAGCCCCTAATCAGAACGCATCACACTGCGCGCTTCGGGCAGATGCCCCTTCCACGTGCCGGAGCCCGCCGGTTGACTGACCGGCTATGTCACCCCCGATCATCATTCAGGGCGGTATGGGCGTGGGGGTCTCCAACTGGACCCTCGCCCGGGCCGTTTCCCAACAAGGTCAGCTTGGCGTCGTTTCCGGCACGTTGCTGCCGGTCGTCCTCGCCCGCCGCCTGCAGCTCGGTGACTCCGACGGACACATGCGGCGCGCCCTCGCCCACTTCCCGATTTCAGCCGTCGCCGAACGCATCCTCGCCGCCTACTTCGTGGACGGCGGACTCGCCGCCGACGAATCGTTCAAACTCACGCCCATGCCCGCGCTGCCCGGCGGCTCCGCGTTGATCGAACTCACGGTCGCGGCCAATTTCGTCGAGATCTTCCTCGCCAAGGAAAACCACACCGGCCTCGTCGGCATCAACCTTCTCGAAAAAATCCAGATCCCCACCCTGCCCTCGCTCTACGGCGCGATGCTCGCGGGCGTCGATTATGTGCTCATGGGCGCCGGCATTCCCCGCGCCATCCCCGGCGCGCTCGACCAGCTCGCCCTCGGCAAAACCGCGCAGCTCAAAATCGACGTCACCGCCAACCCGGCAGCCACAGCTCCGGCGACCGACGCCCTCGCCACATTCGACCCGGCAAAGTTTTTCAACGGCCCGGCGCCCGTGCTGCGGCGTCCGCAGTTCATCGCCATCGTCAGCTCGGCCACGCTCGCCCTCACCCTCGCCCGCAAATCCACCGGGCGCGTCGACGGTTTTGTCGTCGAGACCGAAGCCGCCGGCGGCCACAACGCACCGCCGCGCGGAGCGATGCAGCTCACACCGTCCGGCGAACCGATCTACGGAGAGCGCGATCAACCCGACTTCGAAAAAATCCGCGCCATCGGCCTGCCGTTCTGGATCGCCGGCGCCCATGCGGAACCTTCCCGGCTGGCCGAGGCGCGCCAGCTCGGCGCCGCCGGCGTGCAGATCGGCACGGCCTTCGCTTTCTGCGAAGAATCCGGCATCGATGCCGCGCTCAAACGCGACGTGTGCGCCCTCGCCCGTGCCGGCTTGACGAAGATTTTCACCGACCCGCTGGCCTCGCCCACCGGGTTTCCCTTCAAGGTGCTCCAGCATCCCGATTCTCTTTCCAGTGCCTACCGCTACGCCGAGCGCCCCCGCGTGTGTGATCTCGGTTATCTGCGCGAGGCCTTCGTCAAACCGGACGGCGCACTGGGTTACCGTTGCGCCGGAGAACCGGTTGACGACTACATGCGCAAAGGCGGAGCCGAGACCGACACCGTTGGCCGCAAATGCCTGTGCAACGGCCTGCTCGCGACGGTCGGACTCGGCCAGCGCTCGACGAACGAAACCGAGCGTCCGTTGATCACGGCCGGCCACGATGTCGCGCACCTCTCCCGCTTTTTCCGCGACGGCGAAACGATCTATCACGCCGCCGACGTGATCCGCATCATACTATCCCCGCATGAAAAAAACTAGGGTGAAGGCCCTATGTCTTGCAATAGGCCATTATAGGCCTATCACGGTAGGTATTAACAAACCTGCTTATGGCCTGCCTGTCATTCCGCACCACCCAACGCACCTCTTCCATCACAAGCAGAATACTCGCACTCTGCGCTCTGCTGGGTGGAAGTTCATCGGCGGTATTTGCGCAAACACTCGTAGGACTTAATTTCGTGGGCGGTGCCACGGGTGTGACCGTAAACAACCTCGCGAGTGGCACGTCCGCCGGCTCCGTCGCGCAGACCAACTGGAACAATCTCGCCAATGCGAGCGGCACAGACAGCACCCTGGTCAACAGTGCCGGCACGACGGTAAGCGGTCTCTCCGTCACCTACTCATCCACCAACACGTGGGCCGACAGCGCGGTCGCCGACACGGCGGGCAATCTCCGTCTCATGCGCGGCTATCTCGACCAAAACACCAACACCGCCGTCACCAGCCTCACCGTGAGCGGACTCGGCTACGGTTCGGGTATCTACGACGTTTACGTTTACAGCGCGGGCGACGGCAACAATCGCGTGGGCCAATACACCATCGGCGACCAGTCGTTTTGGGTAAAAGACTCCGCCACCTTCGCCGGCACTTTCACGCAGGGAACCGGCCAGTCCGACCCCGGTTCGGTCGCCGCCGCGACCTCGGGCAATTACATGGTATTCAGCGCCATCATGGGCAGCAGCTTCACGCTCGATGCCTCGGGTGCCTACTCCAACGATTCCTTCCGCGCCCCCGTCAACGCCGTCCAGATCGTCGAAAAAACCAACGTCCTCTACTGGGATCGCAACGGTAGCACCGCCGGCGCAGGCACCACTCCCGACGGTCGTTGGGCAACCAGCGGAGGCTCGCGTTCCAACTGGACCACATCCGCCGCCGGCACCGGCACTCCGGGCAATTGGACGCAAAATTCCATCGCTGTCTTCAGCGCGGGCACCAACGCCACCGGCACCTACACCGCCGAGTTGCGCGATGACATCCAGGTAGACGCCGTCATCGTGCAGGAGGGCAATGTCACCATCGGTTACCAGAATGCGGGCGACGACCTGGTCTTCAACGACTCCACTCCCGACTTCATCGTCGCCTCGGGTGCTTCCGCGACGGTAACCACCAACATCACCGGCAGCAACGGCCTCACCAAAAGCGGCGCCGGCACCCTCACTCTTTCCGATCTCACCAAGACCTATACCGGCAATACCACCGTCAACGGCGGCACGCTCCGGCTTGGAGCGGGCAATATGATCGCCAACACCTCCGGCCTGATCCTCGGCGCAGGCGGCACCTTCGATCTCGCAGGCTTCAACGAGACCGTGAGCTCGATCTCGGGCTCAGGCACGATCGCAACGGGCGGCGGCACCCTCTCCTTTGGCTCCAGCGGCGCGAACTCTCTTTTCGGCGGCACTGTCACCGGCTCCACCGGAACCCTCGAAAAACTCGGCTCAGGCACCCTAACTTTTAGCAGCGACCTCAACTTCACCGGCACCCTCGCCCTCAACGCCGGCACCCTCGCCCTCAACGGCCACGATATCACCCTCGGCACGCTTCACATCACCGGCGACTCGGTCATCGACTTCGGAAGCGCGGCTTCGTCCCTCCTCGCCGGCACGCTCATCATCGACGC
>DATHXF010000077.1:0-76627 GCA_035459785.1 Rariglobus sp.
CGCGCCCGCGACGAATTCTCCGCGTTCTTCGCCCGCACCGACACCTTCGCCCTCGGCGTGTGCAACGGCTGCCAGATGATGAGCAACCTGCACAGCATCATCCCCGGCGCCGAAGGCTGGCCGCGTTTCGTGCAAAACCAGTCCGAGCGCTTCGAAGCCCGCGTCGCTTCCCTGAAGATCGAGAAGAGCCCCAGCATCCTCTTCACCGGCATGGAAGGAGCCGTCCTCCCCATCGCCATCGCTCATGGCGAAGGTTTCGCTGAATTCCCGACGACCGGTGCCGCCGCCGCGTTCAGCGCCTCCGGCCTCGTCGCCGCCCGCTACGTGGACAACAAACACGCGGTCACGCAGCACTACCCGCTCAACCCGAACGGCAGCCCGCACGGCATGACCGCGCTCACGACCACCACGGGGCGCGTGACGATCATGATGCCGCACCCCGAGCGCGTCTTCCGCGCCGTCCAGCAAAGCTACGCGCCCAAGTCCTGGCTCGCCCACGACAACGCCCCCTGGTCCCGCCTCTTCCAAAACGCCCTCACCTGGGTCGGCTAATCCGCAAAAATCAAACGTCGCCCCCGCCTGCATGACTCCGGGATCCGCCAGCCCAACCGTCTATTCTTTGACGCGTGGCTGGCGGATTTTTTTCCAGCTGAGCGCTCTCGGCGGTTTTGCACTGGTCACCATTCCAGCACTCGCCTGGGTAAAGAAAAACCCGGAGTGGACGCCGCGGGAGATCACCGCAGTCCTCGCTGCGTTCGCCGTGAGCTGCCTGATCGGAGCCTGGGCCGCTCGCATCAAGCGCTACCGAATCGAAATTCGCGCCGATCGGATTCGATACTGCGGCGCATGGAGGTTTCGCGAACTGGATCTCGCCGATATCGCCGGATATCGGATACTGCCGACGCAATACGTTTCCACCCTGTTGATCGTCCCTTCCGACAAGCGGAAACGAAAAATTTCCACAGCGCTCTGTTATGAGCGGAGGGAGGAGATGCTGTCGTGGATTGCGGAACACCTCACCAATCTCGAGCAGCAGGAAGTTGCGCGCGAACTCAGCGAAATCACCACGGACACAAGCTTTGGGTTTACCGAGGATGAACGGTTGGCCCGCCTGGCTGTGGCTAAACGATATGTGCGACTGCTTAACATCGCCGGCATAGGCGCGACGGTTTGGGCCATTTTCTTCCCTCGCCCCTACGATCTCGTCATCGGCACCTTGATTGCACTGCCTGTGATCGGGCTGTTGCTCGTCGCCTTTTTTCACGGGCTTGTCCGTCTCGATGGCAAGTCACAGAGCCCTTACCCAAATGCAGGAAGCGCAATCATCATGCCTCCTGTCGTCCTTACCCTCCGGGCTTTCATCGACTGGCACCTGTTATCCTGGTCCGATACTTGGCCAACGCTGGCCGCGATGACCGTCATCATGGTGATTACAGTCGTGACGTGCGCGCGGGAGGCACGTCGTAAATGGGCGTTGGTCGGAACTCTCATTTGCTCCGCCCTCTACGCCTACGGCGTTGCGACCTACCTCAACTGTCGTTATGACCGCAGCGAACCCTTGGTATATGAAAGCACGGTGCGCGACCGCCATATCTCCAACGGGAAATACACGAGCTATCACATCACACTGGCGCCGTTCATCGACGATAGTTCCTCTCGGGATATCGATGTTCCACAGGAAACCTACGAGCGACTCCGCGAAGGCGATCCAGTGCAGATAGGCGTCTTCGAAGGGACGTTGGGGATACCTTGGTTTCTGATCCGCTGAAGCGTCGTGAAAACACAGTCCCGGGTATTTTCATCCACCGTCGTCCGCCTCGAAACCGGCATGCGCTACCACGCGCTGCCGGTGCCTGAAGACGTGGCGGCGAAATTCAAAGCCGCCGGCGTCCGCCGTCTCGTCGCCGTCATCAACGGCCACACCTGCAAGCGCGCCCTGCAAAACCACGCAGACGGCGGCAGCTTTATCATCGTCGGCGGAGACCTGCTCAAAACCTGCGGACTCAAGCTCCGCTCCGCCGCCACGGTTTCCCTCACGCCCGATCCCGAACCCGATGCGCTCGACATGCCCGAGGCATTCGCGCTCGTCCTTGAACAAGACGACGAAGCCCGCGCCCGATGGGAAACATTTCCCATCGGACGCCAGCGCTCGCTCCTCCACTACATCTCGAGTGCCAAGCAGGAGGCTACGCAGATCAAACGCTCGTGGGAGCTCGCCGAAAAAATCCGCACGCACACGCTCTACGGCGACAAGTCCCGCCCGAGCTGACACTCATCCGGATCACTCGGCCCGCCGGCACGACCACACCGTGTGCCACTTGATACGGAGATGTTCACGGGTCTCCGGCAGTCCCGCCCTCACGGCCGCCGTCGCGTGTTCCGCCAGCGTGCCCGGCTGATCGCAGTCACGGATGTGTCCGTTGATCGCGGTCACGCCCTCCGGCGGAATCTCCCGCCACTCCTGCTCGATCACGCCGCAATACGCATCCAGCCACTGCTCGCGCGTCTCCGTCTCCATCCGGATCAAGTCCACCCAGATCACCAGTCCGCCCGGAGCCAAGCGTTGCTCCGACCGTCGCAAAAATTCGGCGCGCTCTTCCGTCGTCAGATGATGCAATGTGAAGCCTGAAAATATCACATCCACCAACGGTCCCTCCGCCTTAAAAGTCTCCCTCAAATCCCCCGCGTGCAATCGCACCGGATGCACCGCGTCCACCAATGCCTTTCGCGCATGTTCGATCGCTACCGGAGACAGATCGTGCCCTTCGTAATCTTTCACCGGCAACGCGGCCAGCACCGGAAACAGATGCCTCCCGCTGCCGCAGCCCAGATCGATTACGGAGAACGGCCGCCCTTCAAAATGCTCCGCCAGCACGCGCCCCACCTCGGCATACAGTGCGTTGTGAAACATGTAATCATGATCGAGCACGCGGTCATAAACCGCCCACAGGTCGAAAAACTGGCGGATCGTTTTCGTCGCGTCCGAATCGGATGAACCCATGGACTTCTTTCACGCCCGCCGACCCGAGGACCGCAAGGCATTAACGAATGGCGCCGCGATGTTTCTTCGTAAACAATTGCCCTCGTTTGTCGGCAGGCTTTCCCTTCCATCACCCCAAGGCGGCTGCTTTATTCCCCAGGCGCCTTCACGTTTCCCCTGCGTCATGCAAGTGCCCTCCGGTCCAGATACCTCTTCCCCTCGCGCACAGCCCACCCAAGCCGCGGCCGAGCGCGACCGGCTGTTCAACCTCTCGCTGGATCTTCTCTGCGTCGCCGGGCTCGACGGTTACTTCCGGCAGGTCAACCCGTCATGGACCCGCGTGCTCGGATGGACTCCCGAAGAACTCCTCGCGCGCCCCGTCGCCGACTTCATGCACCCCGAGGATCGCGAACGCACGCTGCAGGCGCGCGCCGGTCTTGCGAAAGGTGTTCCGGTGCGCGGACTCGAAAACCGCTACCTGTGCAAGGACGGCTCCTATCGCTGGCTTTCCTGGCAATCCTCCGTCGAACCCGGAGCCAAAACCGTTTTCGCCGTGGCCCGTGACATCACCGAGCGGCGCCAGGCCGACCAGGAGCGGCTGGTCCTTAGCAAGCTGGAGTCCACCGGCATCCTGGCCGGCGGTATCGCGCATGACTTCAACAACCTGCTCGCGAGCCTCCTCCTCAATCTCGAAATGATCGAGGTGTTCGGCCCGCTCAACGATCGCCAAAAACCGCTTCTCCGGCAGGCGCTGGAAACGGTCGAGTCGTCGCAGACGCTCACAGAGCAGTTGCTCACCTTCGCCGATGGCGGCGCCTGGTCTCGCAATCTCACCGATCTCCGCCCGCTGTTGCAGCATTCGCTGGAACTCGGACTGGGCGGCTCCTCTCTCCTCGGCGAATGCCTGCTGCCGCCCGATCTCTGGCCGGCCGAGGTCGACGCTTCCCAGATCAGCCAGGTCGTCCGCAATCTGGTGCTCAACGCGCGCGAAGCTTCCGCGGAGGGTGGCCGCGTCATGCTTCGCGCCGAAAACCTTCCTCTTGCGGCCTGCAACACGCCGAACCTGCGACCGGCCGATTATCTCCATATCAGTGTTCACGACGAGGGGGCGGGCATTCCCGCCGAGGCGCTGCCGAAGGTATTCGATCCTTATTTCTCAACTAAAAGGCGCGGCCCGCAAAAGGGTATGGGACTCGGCCTGACCATCTGCCACGCGGTGGTCCAGAAGCATGGCGGCACTCTGCTCATTGATTCTACCCCCGGCGGCGGCACCACCGTCCATTGTTATCTGCCCGCCGCGCTGCCTGCGGCCGCAATCCTTCACGAAAACAGAACCGCTCATCACTCCGCTCCGGTCGCCTCGAACAAAATCCTCGTGATGGATGACGAGGCCGGACTGCGGGAAATCGTCGCCCTCACCCTTTCCCAAATCGGTTATACCACCGCGCTGGCGAAAAACGGCGAGGAGGCCGTCGCTCTCTACACCGAGGCCCGCAACAGCGGCGCGCCCTTTGCCGCGGTCATCCTGGATATGACCGTGAAGGGCGGCATGGGAGGCGGAGAAACCATCCGGATCCTGCGCGACCAGGATCCTCACGTCCGCGCGGTGCTGATGACCGGCTACAGCCAGGAGGAAACGCTTCGCGATTTCGCCCGCCACGGCTTTTCCAGCGCACTGACCAAGCCCTTCTCCATGGAGAATCTGCGCACCACCCTGTCTGCCGTTTTGAAAACATCGGCGACAGGGTGACGCTCGGCGGCTCACACGCTTACCACGACCTTGAAACCGCCGTAGAGCATGCGGTTGCAGTCGAAAGGTGTGTCCTTCGGATCGCACAGCGCATGGATACGGGGATCTTTCATGACCTTGGCGTTCACCTTGTCGCGATGCGCACGTGACTTGTAGACAATGTAAGAGAATACAACCGTCTCGCCGCCCTTCGTTTTGATACCCTTGGGGAAAGGCATTCCCATCTTGATGTCCAGGTCATCGCCGGCGCACTCCTTGTAATCCAAGGCGCCGTGTTCCCTCCATATCTTGCCCGCCTTCGCGGCGATTTTGAAGTAAGCGGGGAGTTTTTTCTTCGAAACCGGAATGACGAATCCGTCCACATAGAGAGCCATGACAAAACCTTTCGTTTGGATTGTTCCTGATCTTACGGAAGCCGGGGTGCCTCCGCATACATAGTCAACGAATGATCGTCTGCGTTCCGGACAGCAGCAGTGAATTTCGCTCACGCATTGCTCTAACTCAGGCCGGCACCGTCACTTCATCACCCACCGCGACCTGCGTATCGACTTCACCCGCGAGTGCTTTTTCGACCCAGCGTTTGATCCGCAGAAGACCGTCGCGCCGCTTGGGATCGGCGGGCTTCATCGTGCCGAGAAGATTGATCACCGTCGCCGCATAATCATGCGCGTTGGCGGTCGTCAGCGTCTTGAGCTCAAACGGATTCATTTCGCCGCGACGGATCATTTCGCGGGCTTCGCGTTCGAGTTCCATGCTGGAACCCCCGGGCGCACCGGGACCGTCGCCACCACCCTGGGGACGCCCGCCGCCGCCTTCGCCCGCGCTGGAGCGTTCCTCTTCTTTGCCGCGCGGCTGCTTTTCGATCTCCGACGGATACTCCTTGCCGTCGCGACCAGTGACCTTGCCAGCCTTTTGAATGCGACCGGACTGAACCAATTCATTACGCCGCGTGCGCACCAGTTCGGCCGACACCTTGCAGATTTCAGCAATGACCGGATTCGCCCGGTCCGGCCATTCCTCGAGGGCGATCTCCACGGCATTACGCTTGTCGCTGTTGTTGCGGTAAAGGCCGTTGGTCGCGTTGGCCCCGAGCGCATGACGCAGCGCATCGCTGCGCCCGCCCGGCTGCACCTCGGCGCGAATCGTCAACGACTCGTTCCGCTTGGTCGCGAGGTAACGATGGAAACCGTCCGCCAGCCAGTAGGTGGCGCCGTCAAAATACACCGAGATCGGCGGAAACTCCGCGCCGTTCTTCATCTCCTCTGCATAACTCTCGATCGCTTCCTCGCTGGTTTTCACCCGCGTCTGCGTGCCGCTGTAGATATCAATCGAATCGAGGGAAAGGGTTTGGATCTGCATGAATAAAAGGGGGCCGTTACTGACGCCCATCCGACGGCATCTGCAAGGGCAAACCGAAGTGTTCATTTGCACAGGCGCAATTCATGCATCCTTTAAAAATTCCATGTCGTCCCAAGAACGCGCCGCAGTTCCCGCCCTCGATGAAACGCACACCGGAGAAGCCGCTCCGAGCAACGACGGTCTCGCGCCCGGCCGCATGGCGGTTTTCGTCGGACTCTTCTCTCTCATCCTGCTGCTTGCGACGGTGTTTGTGGGCACCAGCTTCCGTCACTTCACCGGCGTGTCCGGTTGGGCGTCGCTGGTGCTGCCACTCCTGCTCACCCTAGGTTTTGTGCCGGCGATGCTGCTCGGCTTTCGCCGCCGCCATCCCTTGATCACCGCACTTTACCGCGTGTCCGCGACCTCCTTGGCGTTTCTTAATTTCGCGCTCATCGCCTCCATCGTCTGCTGGCTCGTCACGCTGCTCCCGATATCGACGGACTCGCGCCTGCTGGCCTTCGCTCTCTACGGCCTCGCCGCCGCCGTCACCGTTTATGGCATGATCAACGCCTCGTGGATTCGCACCACCCGAGTCACCGTCGCCCTGCCCAACCTCCCGCGCGAATGGCTAGGACGCACGCTGGCACTCGTCAGTGATGTCCACTTGGGCAATGTCCGCGGAGCCGCCTTCGTGCGGCGTATCGTTTCGCGTCTCAACGCCTTCAAACCCGACGCCGTTCTGCTCGCCGGCGACATGTTCGACGGTGCCGAAGTCGATCTCACGACGGTCGCCCAAGCCTGGGAAAAACTCGAGACTCCGCACGGAGTCTATTTCGCGACAGGCAATCACGACGAATTCTCCGACCGCTCCAAATACCTGACCACGCTCACCCGCGCCGGAGTTCGCGTGCTCCATAACGAGAAACTTGAACTCGCCGGCGGCCTCCAACTGATCGGCGTCCACGACGGCGAAGCGGGCGAACCGGCACGTTTCCGCAAGATTCTCGACCGCGCGCAGATCGACCGTAACCGCGCCAGCATCCTGCTCACTCACCAACCGTCCAATCTCACCGTCCCCGAGGACGCAGGGGTTTCGTTACAAGTCTCGGGACACACCCACGGCGGCCAGTTCTGGCCTTGGACGCATGTCGTCTCCCGAGTGCACGGTCGTTTCGCCTACGGGCTCAACCGACTCAACGCACTTCAGGTTCTCACCAGCAGCGGTGTCGGCACCTGGGGGCCGCCCATTCGCGTCGGCACACGTTCCGAAATTGTGCTGATCACCCTCGCCGACGCCGGTCAAAGTTCGGACTGATTCACGACCAACGCGCGCGATTGCTCGCAGCGCTTCCGCGACAACTCGACTCCAATCGCATCGAGTCCCAGTGCGTTGGCCACGGCCGGCACTGTCCCGACACCGCAAAACGGATCGAACACCACCTTCGCGCCGACCTGCTCTTTCGCGAAGCGCACCGCATGCGCCGCCGCGCGCACGCCCATCGCTCGCACCCACTTGAGTTCGCCCGCATCCGTGATGATGTCGGGCAGCGGGAGCACCTCCGGACATTTCATCGCCCGCGACACCGCGATCAAATGGGTGAACCCCGGCCGTCCATACGTGAGCATTCCCGGCGGACGCCGGCACACGATCTTGTGAAACAACACCCGCGCGCCCGCATCTTCCGCCGCGCGGATGACCATCGCGCCTTTGTCGATCCATGCGCCGTCGCGCTTGATGTCCGATTGGAAAAACAACGCCGCGCTCCCGTCCGGCACCGCATTCACCACCAGCTCGACCGCACCGAGGAACCATGTCCGCCACTTCGGCAGGTCCATGTTAACCTCGGACACATCGGGCAGCGACGTCACTGCGCACGCACCGTCGATACGCCCGCGCTCGCGCATCCATGCGATCGCATCGGCTTGGTGCACTTCGCGCATCGGCGACGAAATCGGTTCACTCATCCGAAAATCACTACCGCCAGCGCACCAAAATGGAACCGTGATCCTTCACGCGGCGCACTTTCCACGGCGACCATTGAATCACCACATCTTTGATGAAAAACCCGGCTCCCCAGATAAGTCCGCCCGCCAACGGCCACGCCCAATCGACCATCCTGATCGTGACGGGAACCGCGAACGCCGTCAGCAATACCCCGGCCAGCACCCCGCCGAGTCCCACGGTGGATTCCATGCACATGCACCGCACTTCTTCGCGATGCGCGTCAGCCCCGGCTTTGGGCTGCTTCGTGAGCAACCAGAGATCGCGGACAAAACCCTGCCCCAGCAAAGCCAGAGCCGCCACGGCCAGAAACGATCCCAATTCCAGTTCGACCGGAAGGTGGACGGCAATCGCCGCTACGATACCGGTCGCCAGCAGAATCAGGCCGAGTTCGATTTTTTCCGCACGGGTCAGCATACTTCAATGAAAGATAACGCACCCGCGCCGCGAGTGGACGCATATTTTTCAGGTTTTCGTCAGCCTTGCCCTGCCCCCGGCGGGTTTCATCGTCTGTGGCCATGTCTTCCTACCCTGCCCGCATTCGCTGGGGCATCATCGGCTGCGGTGATGTCACCGAAATCAAAAGCGGCCCCGCCTTCTCCAAAGTCTCCGGCTCTGAACTCGTCGCCGTGATGCGCCGCGACGGCTCCAAAGCCGCCGACTACGCCCGCCGCCACGGCGTGGCCCGCTGGTATGACGACGCCCGCGCGCTCGTCGCCGACCCCGAGGTAGATGCGGTCTACGTCGCCACGCCGCCCGGCGCGCACCTCGACGGCGCCTTGCTCACGGCGGCCGCGGGAAAACCGTGCTATGTCGAAAAACCTTTCGCCCGCAGCACCGCCGAATGCGACGCCATCGTCTCCGCGTTTCGCACCACGGGTGCACCGGTCTTCGTCGCCTACTACCGCCGCTGCCTGCCGCGTTTCACCCAGGTCAAAGCCCTCCTCGCCGAAAATGCCCTCGGCACCGTCACAAACATCCGCCTGCACTTCGCCTGCCCCGCGCCCGTGATCACCGATCCCGCCAGTCCGCCGTGGCGTCTCGATGCGATTAACGCCGGCGCCGGTCTGTTCCTCGACCTCGGTTCGCACGCGCTCGACCTGTTTGATTTCCTGTTTGGTCCGCTGCTCAACGTCCACGGACGCGCCGCCAACCTTGCCACACCGCTGCCCATTGAAGACGCCGTCGCGATGACCTTCACCACCGCATCCGGTGCACTCGGCGCGGCGACGTGGAATTTCGCGAGTGCGATCCCCGCCGATGAAGTCGTGATCGAAGGCACCGTCGGACGTCTCTCGTTCTCCGTCTTCGGCAACGAACCGCTCCGCTTTCAGACCCGCGACGGCCTGCAAACCTTCGACCGCCCCAATCCTCAGCACGTTCAACAGCCGCTCATCCAAACCGTCGTCGATGCTCTGCTCGGTCGCGGCGAATGCCCGAGCACCGGCGAAAGCGCCCGCCGCACCTCGGTGGTCATGGACGTCGTGCTCGACGCCTACTACGGCGGACGCACCGACGCCTTCTGGACGCGGCCCGCCACCTGGCCGGGCCGGCGGGTCTAACCTTACCCCTGCTTCCCTCCGGGCGTCTTCGGCCCGTAATGCGGCACCAACTGCTTCAAATGCCCTTGGATGATCGACGAGATCGTCGCGGCGGGCGCGGTTTCCTTGTGCAACTCGAAGATGGCGACGAGCAGAGCGAGTTCGATGTCCACCTTGTTGGTGCTCGCGGTCTTCATTTCGGCGAGAAGCTGCAGGGCCTTCTTCTCGGCTTGTTTGTAATTCAGGAAATTCTGGTCGGTCGCGGCGTCGCTCATGTCGGGTAATGGGTCCGTGAACCCGCCGTTTCGTCAAGCTTCGGGCGTTGCCCTGCCCCGCCGCCTCATTCTAATCGATTGCATATCATGCGAGTTTACCTGCTCACCTTCTGTTTTCTTTGTCTCGGCAGCGCGGCCTCCGCCGCGGTTTCCAGCCAATACCAGACGGCGAAACAGGCGCGCATCAACGGCGACTACGCCATGGTCGTCTTTGCGGATGGCACCAAGAGCATGGTGCCGCTCAAGTCCCTCAAGATCGAGGACCACGACTGGGTCATCGCTCTCAGCAAGCAAAAGCCCCTGGCCGAGGGCAAATCCAGTGTCGTGGTGGTCGCCGCCTCCGCGCCCGTCGTCGAGCAGCCCAAAAAAACCATCGTCGCGGCCACCGTCGAAGGTCCGCTCGAAAAAGTCCAACTCTGCTCGCCCAACATCATGCGCGACCAGATCGGCGGCACCTGCATGCTCTACGCCCGTATTCACTACCTGGATATCGCCGGCTATTATCTGCAAACGCCCGAGATCTATAAAATCATCAACGGCACCCCGCCCGACAATCCGTGGACGGAGCGACGCTATGTCTACGGTTTGCAGTCCGTTTTCTACGACCGCCCCGTCAAACCGGTTCGCCACCGTCCGGCGCCCGAAATGGACCAGTTTGATTGGACCCGGGACGAATTGCGCAAGGGCCGTCCGATCCTCGCCGCGTTTCCCCGGGAGATCTGGCAGGCGCTCCCGCCCGGCTTCATCGCCGCCCACCCTTGGAACGGCGGTTCGGTCGGTCACCAGATCGTCATCAACGGCTTCACCTGGAACAAGGAAACGCGCAAAGGCACATTCCGCATCATCAATTCATGGAAGGAGCTTCCCGAGTTCGATCTCACGACCGACGCAGCTGGCGGCGGCGCTCTGATGATCGAGGAAAGTCTTTCGCCGTTTGGCGAAGTCAGCACGCCCGCGGCCAGCTCCAAGGAAGTCGTGAAATCCATCCGCCTCATCAAAGCCGTGGGCGCGGTCAATCTCTACGAGGTCGAAACCAACAAGGAAACCCGTCGTATGTTGGCGGCCAGCGAAGACGCCGTGCGCGCACTCGTGGAAAATCCGTAAGCTCAACCGAGCAACGCTTCCCGCATCGCGCGAAACTTCAGCTCCGTCTCCGCAAACTCCCGGTCCGGATCGGAACCTTCGACAATGCCCGCACCGGCGTAGAGCCGCGCGGTATTGCCGTCCACCAGCGCCGAACGGATGCCAACCAGAAATTCGCCGCCGCAGCGCGCGTTCATCCAGCCGATCGCGCCGGCGTAGAGTCCGCGCGGGAAGCCTTCCAAGTCGCGAATCCGAGCCACGGCGGCTTCGCGCGGCGAACCACCGACTGCCGGAGTCGGATGCAGCCGTGCCAGCGCATCCAGCAAGTGAATCCCGTCCGGCAGCGTCGTGCTCACCGGCGTGTGCAGATGCTGCACGTTCGCCAGTTTTCGCAGCACGGGAGCGTCTGGAAACTTAAGCGTGAGCCCGAGCGGAGCCAGCCGGCGCACGATGGAGTCGAGCACATGACGCTGCTCGCGCAGATCCTTCTCGCTGGAGAGCAGCGCGGAGCCGAGCGCGGCGTCTTCACTGGCGCTTGCACCGCGCCGCGCCGAACCGGCAAGCGCCTCGGTTTCGAGGATGCCCTTGCTCACGCGCACGAGGCGTTCCGGACTCGCGCCGATGAAGCTCTGCCCGCGTCCGTTCGCGACGGAGAAACTGTAGCACTCGGGGAAGCGCTCGCGCAGACCGTTGAGCAGGCGCAACGGATGCAGCGGCGCGTCGGCGCGCATGTCCTGCACGCGCGCGAGCACGATTTTTTTGACCACTCCTGCAGCGATGGCGGCGAGTCCGCCTTTGACCGCCATGCGGAAATCGCCCGCCTCGGTGGTCGCAAACACCGGCGGCTTTGCCGTGACCGGTTTGTCGGAGTAAGGGATGTGTTTGAACTTCCCGTGCGCCCGCAGCACGCGCTCGGCGAGCGCGGCCAGTTCGGACTCGGGCGCAACCAGCAGATTGGCGACCGCCGTCGTCACGTCCCCTGCCCGCGCGACCTGCCAGCGCGGCACAAACACGCGCGACGCCGGAAACGGTTCGCCGGCCTCGACCGTGTCGAGAAACGTGAACGCGCTGAAAAAATGCGGTCCGCCAAACGGCGCGTCCACGTCGCCCACCGCGATCGTCCGCGAGAGCACGTCGTCGATGAACCGCTGTGCCGAGGCAAACCGGTCGGGACCGGACGACTCGTGCGTGAGCACGGCCTCGGCGCCGGCGAGGGTCGTCTGAATGTTCGGACGCTCCGCGTAAAAATGCAGCTCACCCGGCTCGAAGATCGCCTCGAGCACGGCGAGCGGATCCAGCGCGCCGACCTTGATGGAAATGCTCACCAACCGCTCGCGTCCGTCGGAACGCGCTGCCTCGCGGCACTGGCGCAGGAAAGCGATCAGCGCTTCCGGCGACGCGTTCTCGGCGGGATTGATCGGGAGAATGGTCATGCCGGTGCGTGCGGCGGCAACGGACGTGCGGTCACTTCTTCGCGGCCTTGTCGCCCTCGGGACGCGGGAAGAGGATCGCCGTCTCGGCGACTTTCGAGCCGGTGAGACGCGAGCCCCACACGAGTTCGTCTTTCCAAACGGGACCCGGGGTGTAACCGAGGACCGCCTGGATTTTCTCGGTCGTGCCGGGCATGACCGCTTGCAACAGCGTTACTCCGAGGCGCAGTGCCTCGGCGATCGTCGCGAGCGTGGTGCGCAGGAGAACGGCATCCTTTGCCTCGGTGGATTTCGCGAGCGTCCACGGCGCGCGCGTTTGGATGTAGGCGTTGGTCGCGGTGATGAACGCAAAGGTGCGCTCCAGCGCGATGTGAAACTGGAAGCCTTCGTGCAGCGTGATGACTTCGTCGCGCGTCTTCGTCCAGAGCGCCTGCAAGTCCTGTTCGGGCTGCTCGGAGAGCTCGGCCACAGGTAGCACGCCGGCGGAGAACCGCGTCGTCATGTTGAGCACGCGGTTGACGAGGTTGCCAAGGTTGTTGGCGAGTTCGGAATTGTAGCGCGCAAGAAACTGGTTGAGCGAAAAATCGCTGTCCTGGCCCACGCTCATCTCGCGGATCATGAAATAGCGCAGCGCGTCCACGCCGTATTTGTCGGCGAACTCGGCGGCATCGACGAAGTTGCCGGTGCTCTTGGACATTTTGGAGCCGTTGATCGACCACCAGCCGTGGGCGAGCAGCGTCTTCGGCGGCTCGATGCCGCAGGCCTTGAGCATGATCGGCCAGTAAACGGCGTGCGGCGGCACGAGGATGTCTTTGCCGATGACATGGAAGTCGGCCGGCCAGAACTCGGGCTTGTCGATGACCGCCGTGTAGTAGTTCACCAACGCGTCGAACCACACGTAGGTCACGAAGTCTTCGTCGAACGGGAGCGTAATGCCCCATTCGAGGCGGTTCTTCGGACGCGAGATGCACAGGTCGTTGAGCGGCTCGGAAAGGAATTCGAGCACCTGCTTCTGACGGTAGCGCGGAAACACGAAGTTCTCGTTGGCCTTGAGGTGATCAACGAGCCACGGCTGATACTGCTGCAGCTTGAAGAAGTAGTTCGACTCGGTGATCTCGGTGACCTCGCCGAAGAGTTCCGGCCACGAACCGTCGGGATTGCGGTCCTTGTCCTGAAGAAACTGTTCCTGGCGCGTGGAATAGAAGCCCTTGTATTCGGCCTTGTAGATCTCGCCCTTGTCGAAGAGCTGCTGAAGGAGCTGGCGGACAACCTTCTTGTGACGCTCCTCGGTGGTGCGGATGAAGTCGTTGTTGGAGATGTTGAGCTTCTTGCAGAGCGCGCGGAACTCCTCGGACACCTCGTCGCAGAACTGCTGGGGTGGAATGCCGCGTTTCTTGGCGCTTTGCTGGACCTTCTGGCCGTGCTCGTCGACGCCCGTAAGGAAGTAAACATTGTCTCCCATCAGCCGGCGAAAACGGGCGATAACGTCCGTCAGCACCTTTTCGTAGGCATGGCCCAGGTGTGGCGAACCGTTCACGTAGTCGATGGCGGTCGTGATGTAGAAGTTCTTCATGTGCGGAAGGGGAAACAGAAGGCACGTCCCCGCAAATGTCGAAGACTTTGACGGCTCCGCGTGCGGACATGCGCTGGCATTCTTCACGAGCAAAACCCCGCCTGAAGTAAGGTTGGCAATAAATATTAGTTGACCCTAATTCATGGCCTATGATTTAGGTGAGGCTAATTTTACTATGAAAGCCAAACTACGCCTGCTTCTCACTGTGTTCAGTCTGGGAATCCTCACGCCTGCGATCACGCAGGCCGCCGCCGATCGCCCCCGTGTGCTGACGACCTTCACGATCCTTGCCGACATGGCTCGCAACGTGGCCGGCGAGCACGCCGACGTCGAATCGCTCACCAAACCCGGCGCCGAAATCCACGGCTACGAGCCCACGCCACGCGACATCGTCAAAACCCAGCGCGCCACCCTCGTGCTCTGGAACGGCATGAATCTCGAACGCTGGTTCGAGCCGTTTTTCGCCAAGGTCAAAAACGTCCCCCAAGTCGTCCTCACCGCCGGCATCGAACCGATGGGCATCACCGAGGGCCCCTACACGGGTAAACCCAACCCGCACGCCTGGATGTCGCCAACCAACGCGCTCACCTACGTCGAAAACATCCGCGCCGCCCTCACCCGCATCGATCCGGCCAACGCCACCGCCTACTCCGCCAACGCCGCCGCTTACTCCGCCAAGATCAAGGCCCTCGACGCCCCCGTCCGCGAACAACTCGCCCGCATCCCCGAAGCCCAGCGCTGGCTCGTGACCAGCGAGGGCGCGTTCTCGTATCTATGCCGCGACTACGGACTGCGCCCGCTCTACCTCTGGCCGATCAACGCCGACGCCCAGGGCACGCCGCAGCAAGTTCGCAACGTCATCGACCAGGTGCGAGCGCACCAAGTCCCCGTCGTCTTCAGCGAAAGCACCGTGAGCGACAAGCCCGCCCGCCAGGTCGCCAAGGAAACCGGTGCCCGCTACGGCGGCGTGCTCTACGTGGACTCCCTCACCGACGCCGACGGCCCCGCCCCCACCTACCTCGCCCTGCTGGAGACGAACGCCAAAACCATCGTCACCGCGTTCCTTGCCGACTCCGCCAAATGAATCGCCTCTTCGTCACCCTTCCCGTCGTTGCCTCCGCTGCCGTCGCCGCACTTGCCGCCACGCCCGAAAAATCCGGCTACACACTCTTCAACCCGACTCCGCGCGACCAGATGCGCGAGCTCAGCACCGACCGGCCCGACCAAACCGAGAGCCCCTACACCGTTGACGCCGGCCACTGGCAGATCGAATTCGACTTCGTCAACTACACCTACGACCGCGATGCCGGCGTGCGCACGAGCACCCTCAATGTCGCCCCCGTCAACGTGAAGCTCGGCCTCACCAACACCACCGACCTCCAGGTCATCTACGACAGCTACACCCGCGAACGCGTCCGCACCGCCGGCGTGACGACCACCACCCACGACTGGGGTGATCTCACGCTCCGCCTGAAACAAAACATCTGGGGCAACGACGGCGGCGACACGGCCCTCGCCGTCATGCCTTTCGTCAAACTCCCGCTTAAGACGGGTGACGCCGGCAACGACTTGGTCGAAGGCGGCATCATCATCCCCCTCGCCGTCAGCCTTCCCGCCGGTTGGGGCATGGGTCTCATGACGGAGATCGACTGGCTGGCCGACGCGACCGGCAACGGACACCACGCCGAGTGGATCAACACGATCACGTTCAGCCACGACATCACGAAACGCCTCGGCGGCTACGTCGAGTTTGTCTCCGTGCACAGCGAGGAAAGCGGTGCCGCGTGGGTCGCCCAGGCCGACGTCGGCCTCACCTACGCCATCAGCGACGACATCCAGCTCGACGGCGGCTGCAACTTCGGCGTCACCGAAGCCGCGCCTGATCTGCAACCTTTCATCGGCCTCACGCTTCGCTACTAACTTCCATCATGTCCTCCACCGAACCGCCGCTCATCTTGGAAGCCGCCGGTGTCGCCGTCACTTATCCGAACGGCCACACCGCGCTTCGCGATGCGAGCTTCCGCCTCGAGGGCGGCACCATCTGCGCGCTCGTCGGCGTCAACGGCTCCGGCAAGTCCACGCTCTTTAAAGCTCTCATGGGTTTCGTCACGCCGTCGCAAGGCAGCGTCACCCTCAACCGCGAGCCCGTCCACGCCGCGCAGAAAAAGAGCTGGGTCGCCTACGTGCCCCAGGCCGAGGAGGTTGACTGGACGTTTCCCGTCAGCGTGCACGACGTCGTCATGATGGGCCGCTACGGCTACATGAACTTCCTGCGAGTCCCGAAGGTCGCCGACCGTGCCGCCGTCGAGGAAAGCCTCCTCCGCGTCGGCATGTGGGACTTCCGCGACCGGCAGATCGGCGAACTCTCCGGCGGACAAAAAAAACGCGTCTTCGTCGCCCGCGCCCTCGCCCAGCGCGGCCGCATCATTCTCTTGGACGAGCCGTTCACCGGCGTGGACGTGAAAACCGAGGAAGCCATTATCACGCTTCTCCGCGAGCTCCGCGCCGAAGGCCGGCTCATTCTCGTCTCCACGCACAACCTCGGCTCCGTCCCCGAATTCTGCGACCAGGTCGTTCTCATCAACCGCACCGTGCTCGCCTACGGCCCCACCGCCGACGTGTTCACGCCCGACAACCTCGCCAAGGCCTTCGGCGGCGCCCTGCGCCACTTCGACCTCGCGCAGTCCACCGTCAACGATCACGACGGACGTCAGATCACCGTGCTGACCGACGACGAACGCCCGCTCGTCCTCGGCAAAAGCGGACATCTCGAATACCTCGACCGGGCCGGCCGCGAGAAACTCATCTCCGACCGCGAAAAGGAAAAGGACACCGACGCCAAATGACCAGCACCTGGCTCACTCCCTTCCAATACGACTACATGCTCACCGCGATGTGGACGTGCACGCTCATCGGCACCGTCTGCGGTCTGCTCTCCGGTTTCATCACGCTCAAAGGTTGGTCGCTCATGGGTGACGCCCTCTCGCACGCCGTCGTTCCCGGCGTCGCCATCGCCTACCTCGCCGGCATGCCCTTCGCAGTCGGCGCCTTCACCAGCGGACTCCTCGCCGCCGGAGCCATGGCGTTCGTGAAAATGAAAACCCCCGTCCGCGAAGACGCCGTGATCGGCATCGTCTTCACGTCATTCTTCGCGCTCGGCCTGCTGCTCATCTCGATCTTCCCGAGTCGCGTTGACCTGAAGAGCATCATCTTCGGCAACATCCTCGGCATCTCCTCCGGCGACATCCTCCAGGTCGTGATCGTCTCTGTCATCTGTCTGTCCGTGATCGCCCTCAAGTGGCGCGACCTGCTCCTCTTCTGTTTCGACCCCAGCCAGGCTCGAACGCTCGGCCTGCCGGTTGGGTTTCTTCATATACTGCTGCTGATGCTGCTCTCCGCCATGGCCGTCGCCGCCTTGCAGGCCGTCGGAGCGATTCTCGTGATTGCCGTCCTCGTCACCCCCGGCGCGACTGCCTACCTGCTCACCGATCGCTTCGGCGTGCTCCTGTGGCTCGGCTCCGCCATCGGAGCCACCACCGCATTCGTCGGCGCCTACGCCAGCTACTTCTTCAACGGTGAAACCGGCGGCTGCATCGTGACTCTGCAAACGCTGGTCTTCCTCACCGCCCTCGTGTTCGCACCGAAGCATGGTCTGCTCGCCGGACGCCGCGCACGTCGCCGCGCCAACGCCGAAGGAGTCCTCACATGATCCAGACTCTCACCGAGCCGTTCAGCTACGACTTCATGCTGCAGGCCTTCGCCATCGGTTCCCTCGTCGGCGCAGTCGGTGCGGTTCTCTCTTGCTTCCTCGTGCTGCGTGGCTGGTCGCTGATGGGCGACGCCATCTCGCACGCGGTGCTGCCCGGTATCGTCCTCTCCTACATCGCCGGCATCCCGCTCGCCATCGGCGCCTTCGTGAGCGGACTGCTCTGTGCCGTCTCCACCGGTTGGATCAAATCCAACAGCCGAATAAAAGAGGACACCGTCATGGGCGTGGTCTTCACCGGCATGTTCGCCGTCGGCCTCGTGTTGTTTTCCAAAACACCAAGCGATCTGCACCTCGATCACATCCTCTTCGGAAACATCCTCGGCATCACCTCGGCGCAAATCAAAGAAACCACGATTCTCTCCGCAATCGTCCTCGCCGTCATCCTGACGCTTCGACGCGATCTGTTGCTGGTGTGTTTCGATCCCTCCCACGCGCGCGTGCTTGGACGCCCGGTCAAGGCGCTGACCTACCTCCTGCTCATTCTCCTCTCTCTCTCGATCGTCGCCTCCATGAAAGCCGTCGGCCTCGTGCTGGTGATCGCCATGCTGATCACTCCGGGCGCCACCGCGCTCCTGCTCACGAAACGCTTCGACAAGATGCTAGGCATCGCGGTCCTTATCGCGGTCGGCTCCTCGCTGACAGGCATCTACGTCAGCTTCTTCGCCGACGGCTCCCCCGCCGCCTGCATCGTCCTCGTCCAAGCCCTCGTCTTCGTCGCCACCCTCTTCGGCCGCGGCCTCCTTCCCAAGCCCAATTTGTCACTTATTAAGTGACAAATCCGCTCGTGGGCACTTCCCCCTTGCGAGGCTGGCGGCGGGATGGACAAACTTTGCGCGATGTCGCAGTCGTTTGCCCGGATCGTTTTTGCCTTCACGGCGCTTTTTTTCGCCGCGTTTTTCATCTGGCCCATTTTCCAGATTCTCAAAGGCGGCTTCATCGACGCCGACGGTCATTTCACCATCGCCTACATCCGGGCTTTGCTTGCCGACCCGATCTACCTCGGAGGCATTGGCAACTCCTTCCTGCTGGCCTGCGCCACCACCACGCTCGCGTTTCTCATCGCCCTGCCTCTCGCCTTCATCAGCGACCGGTTTCTGTTTCCGGGCAAAACGATTCTGGCCTCCGTCGTCCTGATTCCGATGATCCTGCCGCCGTTCGTCGGAGCCATCGGCATCAAACAAATTTTCGGACAATACGGCGCGCTCAACGCCCTGCTGATCGAACTTGGCCTGCGTCCCGAGGGCTGGACGCACGACTGGTTTGCGGTGAGTCCGTTCTGGGGCATCGCGATGGTCAACGCGCTTTCGCTCTACCCGATCATCTACCTCAACGCCGCCGCCGCCCTTGCCAACGTCGATCCGGCCATGGAAGAGGCCGCGCAAAACCTCGGCTGCACCGGCTTCCGTCGCTTCTTTAAGATCACGCTGCCGCTCATCAAATCCGGTCTTTTCGCCGGCGGCACCATCGTCTTCATCTGGGCGTTCACCGAGCTCGGCGTGCCTCTCATCTTTGACTACCCGCGTGTCATCGCGGTGCAGATTTTCTACGGCCTCAAGGATATCGGCGGAAACCCCGCTCCCTACGCTCTTGTCGCGATCATGCTCTTCAGCACGGTGCTGCTCTACGCGATCGGCAAGGGGCTCTTCGGACGCCAGACGCATGCCATGATGGCCAAGGCCACCAGCTCCGGCGGACCGCGAGCATTGCCCCGCACACAAGCATGGCTCTGCACCGCCGCCTTTGCTGGCGTCACGTTTCTCGCCGTGCTGCCGCACATCGGCGTGGTGCTGGTTGCGTTCTCCAGCGACTGGTATGCGAGCGTATTCCCACAGAACCTCACCCTCGCGAATTTCGAACTCGCGCTCGGTCACAACCTCACGGTTCCGGCCATCGCCAATTCTCTCAAGTTCGCCAGCATCTCGACCATCGTCGATGTGTTCCTCGGGATCGCCATCGCCTACGTCGTGGTGCGCTCGAAAATCCCGGGACGCCAGGTGCTTGATTTTCTCGCGATGATGCCGCTCGCCGTGCCCGGACTCGTGCTGGCGTTCGGCTACCTCGCGATGAGCCAGGACGGCAAATTCTTCGCTTTCATCAACCCGATCAAGGATCCCACGATCTTGCTGATCATCGCCTACTCGGTGCGCCGCCTTCCCTACGTCGTGCGCTCGGCCGCCGCGGGTTTCCAGCAGACCAGCGAAACCCTCGAGGAAGCCGCGCAGAACCTCGGTTGTCCGCCCGTGAAGGCCACGTTCAAGATCACGCTGCCGCTCATCGCCGCGAATCTGATCGCCGGTGGCTTGCTCGCGTTCTCCTTCGCCATGCTGGAGGTCAGCGACTCGCTCGTGCTTGCGCAGAAACAGGCTTTCTACCCGATCACCAAAGCAATTCTGGAGCTCTTCCAGTTGCTCGGCGATGGCAAGTTCATCGCCAGCGCTCTCGGCGTGTGGGCGATGGTGTTCCTTGGCGTGACCATCGTCGGTATGAGCCTGTTACTCGGCAAAAAGCTTGGAGCTATTTTCAGGGTCTGACCTGATCGCGCGTTCATGCTTCCGCTGATCTTCGTTTCGTTTCTCTGGGCGTTTTCCTTCGGACTCATCAAAGGCCGGCTCGCCGGGCTCGATCCTGTCGCCGTGAGCGTGCTGCGGCTGGCCTTCGCTGCCTTGGTTTTTTTGCCGTTTCTGCGCCCGCGCGCTCTGCCTCGCCGCGATGTCGTCACCCTCGCGGTCATCGGAGCGATCCAGTTCGGGTTCATGTATGCGCTCTACACCGCCGCCTACGTCCACCTGAAGGCGCACGAGGTCGCACTCGCCACCATCCTCACGCCGATCTACGTCGCGATCATCGATGCCGCCGTGGAAAACCGCGCGCGCTGGCGCCACATTGCTGCGGCATCGCTCGCCGTGATCGGCGCCGGCGTGCTCATTTGGAAAAATCGCACCAGCGACACCATCGTCACCGGCTTCCTCATTGTGCAGGGCGCCAACCTCTGTTTCGCCGCCGGACAGGTCGGCTACAAACGCATCCGCCCGACCCTGCCAAAAAACGTGAGCGACGCGGCGATCTTCTTCTGGCCCTGTGCCGGCGCGGTTATAGCGACGGTCCTGACTTCGCTATTCTTCACCGATTGGACTGCGTTTCATCCGACCTCGGTGCAATGGGGCGTGCTCGCCTACCTCGGTGTGCTCGCCTCGGGACTGGGATTTTTCCTCTGGAACTACGGCGCGACGAAGGTGAACACCGGCACGCTCGCGGCGTTCAACAACGCCAAAGTTCCGCTCGGCGTGATCTGCTCGTTGGCATTTTTCAACGAGACGCCCGACAGCATTCCGCGTTTGCTCATCAGCCTCGGCCTGCTCGCCTCCGCCGTGCTGGTCGCCGAATGGAAATCAACGTCCGCAAAAAAGGCGGACCAATAACGGTCCGCCTTGTGAGATGGTTGCGTAAACCGATTGCTCAGCTCGTGTAGAAGGCGTTGATCTTGTCGGCGACGTCGCGGTAGCCGATGTCGTCGCTGTAAAGAATCTTATACTCGGTGATGGCCTCTTCCTTCTTACCCATCGCCTCGTAGCACTCGGCGAGCTGGTAGATGACGTCTTTTTTCAGATCGTCCATGGTTTCGAGTTCGCTCTTGGCCGTCTTCAACTGGGCGACCGCGAGGTCGAACATTTTGCGGGCCTTGAGCGCCTTGCCCATGCCGGTGATCGCGGCGACACGAACCTTCGGATTTTTTTGCGCCTGCTGGAAGTTGGCGATGGCGTTCTGGTGGTCGCCGGCCTCGAGATAGAGATTACCTAGGGCGAAACGGGCGCCGTAATCGTTCGGATAGCGCTCGGCGTAGTCCTTGGCCTCGGAGAGCTGGATGTCGGCGAAGTCCTTCTTGGCCTTGGTGAGTTCGGCGGCGAGGGTCGCATCGCCAGGGGCGGCCTCGGCGCGTCCGCTGAGTTCCTTGATACGGCGTTCGACAATCGCCGTCTTGAGGTCGCTCTCCTGCTTGCCGAGCGAGGTATCACCGGCGCCGGCGGGCAGCGCGCGGGCCTTGCGCACGTATTCGAGCGCTTCCTCGAGCTTGTTCAGCTTCTTGTAGCCGTCCACCACGCTGCGGTAGTGGTTCAAGTTTTCAGGCTGCGACTGTATGCGCACGAGCGCCTCGTCGATGAGCTTCTGGGTCATCTCCTCGGAGGTGACGATCTTCGCCGACTGTTCGAGCATCGTGGAAGCGGCCTCGTCGCGAAGCTTGTCGCGGAACGAGCCCTTGTCTTCCCAGTTGCCGGCCGTCGTGGTCTGGGCGATCGCAGCCTTGCGCATGAGAGCGAGCGCGTCACCGTCCTGCGGCTTGAGCTTGAGCAGTTCGTCGGCGGCACGGAGTGCCTCCTTCGGACGCTTCGCGAGCAAACAGGCCTCGCCGAAATTCAACAGCGCCTCGCGGTCGGTCGGATGGAGCTCATGAATGGCCTCCCAAGCGAACGCCACGGTCTCGGGCATATCGAGGCCTTGCGCGGCCTCGGCGAGGAGCTTGAGCGCGGGCACGCTGGTCGGATCGGACGCGAGCATCTTCTCGGCATTCTCAAGCGACTTGGACGGATCTTTTTTACCGCCGAAAAGGAAGCCGGCTTGCGTGACGGAACCAAACGCCTTGGCGAACAACTTGTTCTTGGAACCGAGCTGGCGGAGCTGCGCAACGCGTTGCAGGCGGCGCACGGGCAAACAACCGGGGGCGGCCTTCAGGACTTGAGTGGTGACATCCAGGACGTAGTCGAGGTTACCGCGCTGAAGCGCGATTTGGGAATTCTCGATCTGTTTCTGAACGCGGGGGTCTAACGATGAAACGGGGATTTCTGGCATAATGGGGATTAGATAACGAATTCACCGGCAACGGACGGGTCAACGCTAGAGTGCCGTTTAGACAACCTGCAAATCGACTTCTGCAGCCTTCGTCAGGCGGGCGATTCCGTCCGCGACCACCGTATCCGTCGGACCTTCGACCAGCAGGCGAAGTTTCGGCTCCGTTCCCGAGAAGCGAACCAGCACCCGGCCTTGTGTGCCGAGTTCGGTTTCAAGTGCGGAAATCGCGCCGGTCAGCGCGGCGCAGGACGCCAGTTCGCGTTTCTCACGGACTTTGAGGTTATGCGTCGCCTGGGGGAATTTCCGCAGGCCTTTGCGCAACTCGGACAACGGACGGCCGCTCGACAACATGACTTCGATGACCTTCAGCGCCGCCACCAATCCGTCGCCCGTGGGCGAGACATCCGCGCAAATGATATGCCCGCTGGACTCCCCGCCCAGCATCGCGCCATCGGCCAACATGCGCTCGATCACATAACGATCACCCACCGAGGTGCGCACCACACGACCGCCGGCGGCGTTGACCGCCGCATCGACGCCGAGGTTGCTCTGCACCGTGATGACCAGCTTGGACGATACCAGCGTGCCCTTGGCCAGCGCGTGCAGCGCCAGCAGGGTCAGCACTTCGTCGCCATCGAGCACCGAACCGGTTTCGTCGCACAAAATGCACCGGTCTCCATCGCCGTCGTGCGCGATGCCCAGCCGTGCGCCGGTTTCCCGCACACGCTCGGCCAATAATTCGGGATGTTCGCTGCCCACGGCGGCATTGATGTTGCGGCCATTCGGTTGGTCGCCGATGCCGATCACTTCGGATCCCAGTGCGCGCAACACAGCCGGACTCGTCCCCGTGGTCGCGCCATTTGCGGTGTCCAACACGATGCGCCATCCGGCCAACGAGCGGGCGGGCAGCAGTTCGAGCGCGGCTTTCATGTAGGCCGCGACACCGTCGAGTGTCGCAACGTCCTTCACGGGCAGACGCGGCTCCACCGGCAGCAACGACTCGATCTTCACCTCGTCTTCATCGGTCAGCTTGATGCCCGTGCCCGCGAAAAACTTAATGCCGTTGTCCGATGACGGATTGTGCGAGGCGGTGATCACTACGCCGAGCACCGCGTCCGACGTGCGCACCGCCCCGGCCACCGCCGGGGTCGGCACCACACCGAGCGAGACCGGCTCGAGCCCCGCCGCGACGAGTCCGGCCGCAACCGCCTTCAGCAACGACTCGCCCGAACCGCGCGTGTCCCGGCCGATCAGAACACGGCCTTTCCCTCCGATCCAGCGGCCGGCCGCCTCGGCCAGACGCGATGCAAAGGCTTCGTTCACCACCGGTCCGCCGTAGGGTCCGCGCACTCCGTCGGTGCCGAAATAGTTACGTTTCATTTTTGAAAAAATTTCCGGGTCGCCGCGATCTTCGCCTTCACCGCTCCGCCGAGCAGCAGTTCACGCGCATGCCCCGCGCCTTCGGCCACGGACGCCGTGCGCCCCGTGATCCAAAGCGCCGTCGCCGTGTTGAGCACGATGGTATCCACGAGGCCCGCCGGGCCGCGGCCCGCCAGCAACGCCTCAACGATGGCCAGATTGGTCGCCAGGTCGCCGCCCTCCAAATCACTGAACGACGAAGTCGCGAAACCGTGATCGGCCGCAGTCCACATGCCGTCGATCGAACGCAGCCGTCCGATGCCGCGCACGCGATTCGGCGTCGCAGTGGTCAGTTCGTCGATACCGCGTCCGGGTGCGATGATGCCGTGTGCCGCCAGCCCTGACTCCGTGCCGAGCAGATCGAGCACATCGGCTAGTTTCGCCACCCAGGCTTCGGCAAACACGCCAAGCAGGATGTGCGTGGGGCGGCCCGGATTGATCAGCGGGCCGAGGATATTGAACACGGAACGCCGCCCCTGAGACGCCAGCAGCCGGCGCGTCGCACCGATGTGCTTGAACGTCGGATGATACGCCTGCGCAAAAAAGAACGCATAGCCGAGCTGGTCCAGCGCCCCGCGGATTTTCTCCGGCGACGCCTCGAGATCAAAGCCCAGTGCGGCGAGCAGATCGGCGCTGCCGCATTTAGAGGTCACGCCGCGGTTGCCATGCTTCATCACCGTCACGCCGGCGCACGCCAGTGTAAGCACCACCATGCTGGAAATATTGAACCCGCCCGCCATGTCGCCGCCCGTGCCGACGATGTCGATGGCGCCTGCCGACCAGCGCTCGACGCCTGGATTGATCGCCCGCGCGCGGAAGGCCCGTGCAAACGCCGCGATCTCCGCCGCCGTCTCGCCTTTGTCCGACAACGCGATGAGAAACGCCGCCTTCGTGTCGTCACCGACATCCGGCGCGGCCAGCGCGGCTGCGGCGGACTCCACTTCGGCGGGCGACAGTTCTTGAACGGCCCGCAGCTTGGCGGTGAGTGCGATGAGATCGGACATGCGCCCGCATGGAATCGAAAAACTGCCGCGCGTGGGAAGCATAAACTCGACAGCCCCCGCACCCTGTGGGACCAAACGCAGGTGCGTTGTCTTCTCGCTACCATCCTGGCCTGTGCCGCCCTGAGTCTCCCCGCCCGTTCGCAAACAACGGAGCCCGTCGCCGAGCTTTCCACCCGCGATGCCGTCATTCTGGGACTTGTCGAGGGCATCACCGAATTCCTCCCCATTTCGTCAACCGGGCACCTGATCATCGCCAACCACGCGCTCGAATTGGAGAGCGATACCCCGTTGCTCGATTCGGAAGGCAACACCCTCTGGCACAAGCCGCCCTCCGCCAAGTATCCCGACGGCATTCCGCTCACCGTAAAATTGGCGGCCGACACCTATGTGGTGGTCATCCAAGCCGGAGCCATCGCCGCCGTCGTATT
This sequence comes from Rariglobus sp., assembly GCA_035459785.1. Lineage (GTDB taxonomy): Bacteria > Verrucomicrobiota > Verrucomicrobiia > Opitutales > Opitutaceae > Rariglobus. Next base: position 25,438 of record DATHXF010000077.1, read on the forward strand.
GATTTTCTGGGGACGCCTCACCGGCATTCTCTCCGGCCTGATGGGGCGCAACAGCTCCGGCCTGCGCCTCTTTCGCAACATCATCGTCGCCTGCATTCCCGCGGTCGTGCTCGGCTTCAGCGTCGGTGATCTGATCGACCGCTACCTGTTTTCCATCGAGGCCGTGATCGTCGCACTCGTCAGCGGTGCGGTGCTCATGTTTGCGGCCGAGCGCTGGCGCAAACAACAGCCCGGCACGGCCACGTCGCGTCTCGACCCGTCCGACCTCACGATCAAACAATCCCTCGGCATCGGCTTCATGCAATGCCTTGCTCTCTGGCCCGGAACCAGTCGCTCGATGGTCACCATGGTCGGCGGATATTTTGCCGGCCTTTCCCCCGCCCGCTCGGCCGAGTTCAGTTTTCTCGTGGGGCTGCCCATCCTCTGCGGCGCCGCGTTGCTCAAGAGCTACAAGGCCGGTCCCGCCATGATCTCCGTCTTCGGCGTGCCCTCCGTGCTGCTAGGCAGCCTGGTCGCCGCGCTGTCGGCCGCACTCGCCGTCAAATTCCTGGTGAGCTATCTTTCGCGCAACGGTCTTGGCGTATTTGCCGTTTACCGCATCGCGCTCGCGACGGTGCTGGCCGCGTGGTTTCTCGTATAATTATTCACAATCGGCTCACAACGGTTCGTGATAGCACTTGACGGACGAATCGGCCGCCCTCTACTTTCATCCTTTATCACTCATCACAGACCTCGCCCGACGAACGTCACCCACCCTTTAACCAACACCGACCATGGCTAATCCGAAACGCAAGCAGTCCAAACGCCGTAGCGCCAACCGCCGCGCCGCCAACGCTTTCAAAGCTCCCGAAATCGCCCGTGATCCGACCGATGGCACCGCCTTCCGTCCCCATCACGTGAACCCCACCAACGGCACCTATCGCGGTCGCCAAGTGGTCAATGTCGAGGTCTAAGCATCGCGTCACCAGCGCGTTAAATTGCAACCATCCCCTGCGATGGTCTCCTCATCCGGCTTAAACGGCCGTATCGCGGTTGACGCGATGGGAGGCGATTTGGGCCCGGCCGAAGTAATAGCCGCAGTCCAACTCGCCTTATCCGAATTCAGCGAGCTCAATCCCATCACCCTTGTGGGCGATGAGGTTGTGCTCAAACCGCTGCTCAAGCAGCACGGCCTCGACGGGCATCCCTCGTTGAGGCTTTTTCATGCCTCCGAGGTTATCACTATGGACGACAAGCCTATCCCCGCTCTCAAGCGGAAGAAGGATGCGTCCATGTTTCGCGCCATTGAGCTCGTGAAGTCCGGCGAGGCCGGAGCCGTCGTCAGTTGCGGCAACACCGGCGCGCTCATGGCCGGCGGCACCATCAAGCTGCGCACGCTCGACGGCATCGACCGCCCCGCCCTCGCCGCGATTATCCCCCGCGAAAACGGTCATTTCATCCTGATCGACGCGGGCGCCAATCCCGAGGCCGAGCCCGAACACCTCGTTCACAACGCCATTCTCGGCAGCCACTACGCCAAGGTCGTCCTCGGCATCGCCAGTCCCCGCGTCGGTCTCCTGACCATCGGCACCGAAGAGGGCAAGGGCAACGCACTCACCTCCGCGACCAACGAGCATCTCAAAAACGTCGGCAGCCTCATCAATTACGTCGGCCCCACCGAGGGATTCCAGGTGTTCACCGATCACTGCGATGTCGCCGTATGCGACGGTTTTGTCGGCAACCTCCTCTTGAAGAGCTGGGAATCGCTCGCCCACTTTTTCTCCGACACGCTCAAGGCCGAGTTGAAGGCCAACCCGCTGCGCATGGGTGGCGCCATCCTCTCCCAAGGTGCGTTCAAGGCCCTCAAAAAACGCATGAACCCCGAGGTTTACGGCGGCGCTCCGCTCCTCGGCCTGCGCGGCAACGTCCTCAAGGCCCACGGCTCCAGCAGCCGACATGCGATCAAGAACGCCATCCGCGCCGCCAACAAGATCGTGAAGGCCGACATGCTTCACCTCATTGCCGCCGATGCCGCGCGCGCCAACGCCGTCATCCGTCCTCCGCAGGACGCCACCCCCGCCCCTCAGGAAACTCCCTCCACCTGACCAATCCCGCCCCGCCTGCGCGCGCGTGGTTCATCGACTCTTATCATGGGCTCTCCCGCCATCGCCATCCTCGGCACCGGTTCTTACACCCCCGAAAAAATCCTCACCAACGAAGATCTTTCCAAATTGGTCGATACGTCCGACGAATGGATTTTCAGCCGCACCGGCATCCGTGAGCGCCACATCGCCGCCGAGAACGAAACCACCTCGCAGATGGCCGCCGCCGCCGCCCGCGTCGCGCTGGCCGACGCCAACCTGACCGCCGCCGACATCGATCTGATCATTGTGGCCACGCTCACGCCCGACCTGCCTATGCCGGCGACCGCGTGTTTTGTGCAGGACATTCTGGGCGTTAAAACCCACGCCGCCTGCTTCGACCTCAACGCCGCCTGCTCGGGTTTTCTCTACGCGCTCGACACCGCCTGGGCCATGCTGGAGTCCGGCCGCTACCACCACGCACTCGTGATCGGCGCTGAAAAACTTTCCACCGTCCTCGATTGGAAAGACCGCACCACCTGCGTCCTCTTCGGCGACGGCGCCGGCGCCGTGGTGCTCGGGCCTTCCCGCTCCGACGCGCGCATCATCGGCACCAAGCTCTACGCCGAGGGCGCTCACGCCCGTCTGCTCTGCATCCCCGATGGCGGCAGCAACAAACCCGCCGCCGTGACCGACACGCTGCGCACTCCGGGCACCATCACGATGAAGGGCCGCGAAATTTTCAAAATCGCCGTCCGCGAGATGGAAGAAGCCGCGCGCGAGATCCTCGATCAGCACCAGATTCCCGCCAGCCAGATCGACTGCGTCATCCCGCATCAGGCCAACCTGCGTATCATCGACGCCATCGCCCAATATCTGGAGCTCCCGTCCGAGCGTTTTTTCGTGAATCTCGAGCGCTACGGTAACACCTCCGCCGCCTCCATTCCGCTCGCACTTGACGAGGCGCGGCGCTCCGGCCGTATCAAAACCGGCGACACAACTCTCTTCGTCGCGTTCGGGGCGGGCTTGACCTATGGGTCCGCACTGGTTCGCTGGTAGCTCTTTACGACATGCTTAACAAATTTGCCCGCGCCCTGTCCAAGTTCACCTTTCTGAGTCTAGCGCTGGCGATCATCACCGGCGCCAGCCTGCGCGCTGATCTCGTGTGGACACCGGCCACCGGCTGGAAGGCCGAAGGCGGCGTGCTTGCCGGCGTCCTCCCCGAGGAAGGCCGCAACGCGCTCGACTCGATGAACAAGGCCCGCGCCTTGGAAGAAAAGGGCAGCCGTTCGTCGGCCATGTCGCTCTACGAAAAGGTCGCCAAGAAATACCCCAACTCCATTTACGCCCCCGAGGCCCTCTATCGTGCGGCCGGCATTCGCCATCAGCGCCGCCAGTATTCCAAGGCCCACGACGCCTATCAGGACATCATCACCCGCTACCCAAACTCGCAGCACTTCAAGGAAATCATCGGTGAGCAATACCGCATCGCCAACGCACTCGTTGAAGGCAAGCGCCCCCGTTATTTCGGCATCATTCCCGGCTTCAAATCGCGCGCCAAGGGTATCACCTATTTTGAGGATATCGTCCAGTCCGCCCCCTACAGCGACTACGCCCCGCTCGCCCTGATGAATATCGCCCGCGGCCATCAGAAGGCCGGCGATCCGGACGCCGCCATCGACGCGCTGGACCGCATGATCAACAGCTACCAGCAAAGCCTTCTCGCGCCCGATGCCTACTTCAAACTCGCCGAGACCCATGCCTCGCTCGTGAAAGGTCCTTACTACGACCAGGCCTCCACCCGCCAGGCCATCACCTACTTCGAGGACTTCCAGATCCTCTTCCCCAACGACACCAACATCCCCTCCGTTGAAAAGGGTCTGGCCGACGCCCGCACGGTGTTTGCCCAAAGCAAGATCAAGATTGGCGACTTCTATTTCTACAAACGCGACAACTACAAAGCCGCCCGCGTGTTTTATAACGAAGCCATCACTTCCTACCCCGACTCCAAGGCCGCCGAGGACGCCCGCAAGCGCCTGGCCGAGGTCGACGCCTCCGAAACCAAGGCCGCCGCTCCCGTCGTCCCCCGCCCCAAGCCCAAGCGCAGCTTCTGGTTATTCTGATTTCGCCCGCCCTTTTTTTGCGGTCCTTTAATTCTTTCATGCGCGCTATCCTTTTCATCGGGTTTCTCGGCCTCCTTCTCTCCGGCTGCTCCAACTACCATCTCGGCACCGGCGGTCACACGACCTTTCGCACCCTCTACGTTGCTCCGGTCGTCAACGAGAACAGTAACCTTCCCCAGGCTGTCGCCATCGTGAGCACCCAGATCCGCGAAGCCTTCCTTCGCGATCCGCGCGTCATCCTCGTCAACACGCCCGGCGAAGCCGACGCCACGCTAAGCGTCAGCTTGGTCAGCTACAGCCGCCTGGCCCAGACCAACCAGTCCACCGATACCGGCCTCGCTCGCAAATTCGACGTCACTCTCAACGCCGAGGCTACCCTTCGCGACAACCGCGACAACAAGGTCATCTTCCATGACCGCAAGGTTCAGGCCGTCCGACAGGTGTTCGTCGACAGCGGCCAGCTCCAGGCCGAATACCAGAACATTCCCCTGCTCGCCGAAGAACTCGGCAAGAACGTGCTCTCCGCCACGCTTGACGTGTGGTGATTGCCACCAAGACATCCGTCCCTGGAGCCCGACCGTTGGTCGGGCTTTTTTGTGCCAACCCACAAAGCATCCTCCATGTCACCGCACTCCTCCAGCCGTGCTTTGCTCATGCGCATCCGTAATTTTGTTCACGGCCTGCGGTGAGTTCTCGCTTTCCATCATCGGCTCCTCGCGTTGAGTCTGTCGCCGTGAAGCACGCCTCCATTCTCGCCCCTTCGATTCTCGCCGGTGACCACGCCCGCCTCGCCGACAGCGCTCAGATCGTCGAGTCCCTCGGCGTTTCGTGGATCCATCTCGATATCATGGACGGCCACTTCGTGCCCAACCTCACGTTCGGTCCGCAGACCATCGCTGCTCTGCGCAAAGGTTCGAAACTTTTCTTCGACACCCACCTGATGCTCGACGAACCAAATCGCTACATCGAGGCCTTCGCCAAGGCCGGTTCCAATCTCATCAGCATCCACATCGAGCCGTCCTACGACCACGCCGCCACGCTGGCCCGCATCCGCGAACTCGGCTGCCAGAACGGCATCGTGCTCAATCCCGGCACTCCGGCCGAAGCCATCGAGCCCTTCTTGGACAAAGTGGATCTCGTCCTGGTGATGACCGTGCAACCCGGCTTCGGCGGACAACCCTTCCGCCGCGACATGCTGCCCAAGATCGCTCAAATCGACCGTTGGCGCCAGGAGCGCGGCCTCAACTTCCGTCTCGAAGTCGATGGCGGCATCGACCTCAAGACCGGTCCGGAATGCCGCGCGGTCGGTGTCGATACCTTCGTCGCCGGCACGTCATTCTTCGGTGCCCTCGACAAGACCGCGGTCGTCTCCGCCGTTGCCTCCTGGTAAGCCTCCTCGGCTGCGCGATCACCTCGCCGCGTCGTTTTGTGCCCGGCGTTCGCGCAACACGCGCGTCACTTTTTTCCGGATCAGGTGCATGCCCAGTCCCACGACTGCGCAACCGGCGCCGGCGATCGCCAGCATCGTTTTGTCACCGCGCACCAACGCGTCTCCCGCCAGAATCGTCACGACAATAAACGCCGCGGACACCGCGACTGAGATGATCAGATAGATTCCAAACGGCACCCGCGCCAGGCCAAGCAGGTAGTTTTGAATAAAGAACGGCGTTCCTGGTATCACGCGCACGAAGAACGTCAGTTTCGCGGCCGAGTGCGACGGCACCTCTGGCAACGTCCGGCCAAGCCAGCCCATCAGCCGGATCATCAGCGGCCGCAAGGCCCGTGCCGCGATCCAGTGGGAAAGCGCCATGTTGGCCGTCACCGCCCCTACCGCACACACCATCACCGCACCCACACCCATCTGCGGACCAAACACCGGGCCCGCTGCGAACGTAAAGGGTGACAAGGGAAACCCGAACAAAGGCAGCACGGCCATCGCTCCAAAAAACCAAACCGGTCCGGCATTCCGCACCGTATCCATGACCAGTTCGACCATGGCTCGCAGTTCCCCGCCCCAGATCGTCCACGCCAGTCCGAGACCTGCGAACACCACGAGTCCGATCAGTATGAGAAGCCGGTTTGACCGCATTGATCAAAAGCAACACCTTGGACGGGCAAACGCCAACGCAACAAACATCCTTCGCCATTTTATTCGTAAGTCGCGTTACCGGAGACTGATTCCGCGGTCTGTCCAATGCTCAGTAGATAGTCCACCGCTGCATGATACATCCTTTTTCCTACGACGTGTTGGTAATCGGTGCCGGCCCCGCGGGGAGCTCGGCGGCGATTCGCGCGCGCGCCGCCGGCCTGTCCGTGTTGGTGGTGGAGAAAGCGACCTTTCCTCGTTTTCGCATCGGAGAATCCCTCCTGCCCCGCGGCAACGAACTCCTCCGGGAGCTCGGCGTCTGGAAAAAAATCGAGGACGCCGGCTTTATCGAAAAATTCGGCGCCCGCTTTCTCACGGGGGCCGGTGACGCGGAGAAATCCGTGGTGTTTTCCAACGGACTCATCGAAGGCCTCGACAAAACCTACCAGGTCGAGCGTTCCCGTTTCGATGCCTTGCTGCTCGATCACGCGCGTGAAAGCGGCGCTACCGTCCATACCAACACCACCGTTCGCACGGTCACCGGCACGTCCGAAGGCTATCGCGTGGAAATCGCGTCGGCAGGCTCGGTCTCGTCGGTCAACAGTCGCTGGATCGTCGATGCCGGCGGACGCGACCAATTTTTCCCCAGCGAGCTCAAGGCCGTGCTCGACCCCGCCACGAGTCCCCGACGCGTCGCGATCTACAATCACTTCACCGGCGTGGAACGCGCGGCCGGCCCCACCGGCGGCGATACCGTGGTCGTGCGACTCGATCATGGCTGGTTCTGGATCATCCCCATCGATGCAACCCGCACCTCCGTCGGCCTCGTCACCACGGTCGCGGATCTCAAAGCAAGCGGACTCAGCCCCGCCGATCACTTCAACCGGGTCGTCGCAAACACACCGCGCTTGCGCGCACTCATGGCGGGCAGTTCCCCGCTGATGGAGTTTCACGTCACCGCCGACTACAGTTACTACCGCCGCCAACTCGCCTCGGGCCGGATGGTGCTCGTCGGCGACGCCGGCGGATTCATCGATCCCATTTTTTCCTCAGGGGTCTACCTCGCCCTCTACTCGGCGAAGCTCGCCGTCGATATGATCGTGAAAGCCGAACGATCCCGGCGCGCGTTGCTCCAGGAAGAATGCAGTCGCTACACGCGCCACTTGAAAGCTCACGCCGGTGTTTTCCGCCGCTTGATCGACGCTTTCTACAACGAGAACAGTTTCGCCGTCTTTATGTGCGCCAAACCGCCGCTCGATCTGTCGCGCGGCATTACCTCGATTGTCGCCGGACACGCCTCGCTCAACTGGGGACTCTGGTGGCGGTTCAAGATTTTCCTCCTCGTCTGCCGTCTCCAACCGCACCTACCCCTGGTTCCGCGCATTGATCTAAAAAACGGCGCGCCCGCATCTGCATGAACGACTCCCTGAATCCAGATGCGTCGTGGGATGTCATCGTCATAGGCGGCGCGATCTCCGGCGCCTCGACCGCGTTGCTCTTGCTGCGGCGCAATCCCCGCCTGCGCGTTTTGATCTTGGAGCGCGACGACCACTTCAAACGCCGCGTCGGCGAGTCCACCGTGGAGATCAGTTCGTATTTTCTGGGTCGGGTTCTGGATCTCACCGCCCACCTTCACGAAAAGCACCTCACCAAGCAGGGCCTGCGTTTTTGGTTTCAGAACTCCCGCACCGCCACACTGGATCAATGCAGCGAAACCGGCCCGGGCTACAATGTGCGCCTGCCCGGCTACCAGGTGGACCGTGCCGTTCTCGACGAAGAAGTGCTCACGCAAGCCGTCGCCGCCGGCGCCGTGTTGCGCCGCCCGGTCAAAGTGCGCTCGGTGACGCTGGTCGCCGGCGGACACCAGCGCATCGAATGGGAAACCGGCGGCGATTCACCTTCGTCCGGAGCCGAATCGACCCGCTGGGTTGTGGACGCATCCGGCGTCGCCTGCCTGCTCGCGCGTCGCGAAGGCTGGTTCGAGTCCAACGCCGAACATCCCACCGCCGCCGTCTGGTCGCGCTGGAGTGGCGTCAAAAACTGGGACTCGCGCGAACTCGCCGAAAAATTCCCCGAATGGTCCCGGCGCACCAAAGCCGTGCGCTTCACCGCGACCAACCATCTCGTAGGTCAGGGTTGGTGGGCCTGGTTCATTCCGCTCAAAGGCGGCGATGTGAGCATCGGTATCGTCTTCGATCAACGCATCACCGATCTGCCTCCGGGCGCATGTCTCGGCGCACGACTCCGTGACATGCTTTGCACGCATCCCGTGGGTCGCGAACTTCTCGCCGAAGCCACATGGCACTCCGGCGACGTCCATTTTCGTCGCAATCTCGCTTATCGCTGCACCCAACTCGCCGGCGACGGCTATGCCCTCGTCGGTGATGCCGCCGGATTTATCGATCCGTTTTATTCGCCCGGCATGGATTGGATCGCCTACACCGCCAGTGCCACCGCCGCGCTCATCGATGGCTCCCTGCGCGGCAAACCGAAGGCCGCTCGCATCGCTCGGCACAACGACTACTTTACCGTGAGCTATGATCGGTGGTTCCGTTCCGTGTATCAGGATAAATATTACTACATGGGCGACTGGGAACTCATGACACTGGCGTTCCGTCTCGATCTCGGACTCTACTATTTCGGCGTCGTTTCCCAGCCATTCAAGCGAGGTGCCTCGGCTTTGGAAACACCTGCGTTTGCCGGCCCATACACCCGCACGGCCTCGATAATCATCTCTTTCTACAACCGCCGGCTCGCCGCGATCGCCCGCTCCCGCATGCAACGTGGCACCTGGGGCGCGTCCAACTACGGTCGCTACTTTGGCTTTCGCAGCTACGAACTCACCTGGACGCTCCCATGGCGCCTGATTAGGGTCTTTTTCACCTACGCATCACTAGAGCTATCTGAAGGCTGGCGCACATGGTGGACTCATCCCATCACTGTGACCGAATCTTCGCCTGCCGGAATTCCGCTTCCACGCCGCACATGAGTTCTTCCGATCCACTCGCCTCCTTTCCTGCCCACGTTAAAGACGCCCATCGTCGCTGGGTCTCCACCCAAGACAGCACCGCCCTCGACACCGTCGTGCTCGCCATCGTCGCTTATCACCGGCCCAACCGTTCCATGATCAAGGATCCGGATTATATGCCGGACTCGTATCAACTCATCGCCGATATGGGTTATGATTCGCTCGCCCTCGCCGAGGTCGTTTTCTTCATCGAAGACCTTTATCGAGTGAGCATCTCCAACGAGGATCTGTTCGGCCTGCGCACCGTGGCTGATTTGCGCGGCTACGTGCGCACCAAGATTACCGCTCAACCCGCCGCCTGACACCCTGATGTCCCGCCACGCCTGCATCACCGGACTCGGCTTCGTTACCAGCATCGGCAACGATGCGGCCTCGGTCGTGTCCAGCCTGCGTAACGGACGTTCCGGAATCGTCACGCACTCCTTGTTCGATAATCCGGCCATTCCCATCAAAGTTGCCGCGCCGGTCAGCGGTTTTTCGGTGGACTCACCCAGCTATCGCGACTGGACCTGGCCCCCAGGCATCAATCTCCCGCGTGAAACCGCTCGCGGCATGGCGCCGCACGGCATCTACGCGTTTCACGCCTTTGAACAGGCCCTCGCGGATGCCGGCCTCGCCCACCCCGATATTCGCGGTTCGGATACGGGACTTTTTTGCGCCTCTGCTGGCTCCTCGTTTCTTCTTCATCACAATCTGGCCCAGGCCCGCGCCACGCGCTTCGAACGCGGCAATCCACTCGGCGTCGTCTCGTCCATCGCCGGCACGCTCAACTTCAACCTCGCCGCCCACTACGGCATCACCGGCGCCGTCACCGGATTTGTCTCCGCGTGCGCCGCATCCACCCACGCGCTCGGCTACGCACTCGATGAAATCCGGCTCGGACGCCAGGAACGCATGATCGTCGTCGGCGCCGAGGATCTCAACGCCGACACCGTCATGCCCTTCGCGCCGATGCGCGCGTTGTCCACCAACCCCGATCCCGCCACCGCCTCGCGTCCGTTCGATGTGCAACGCGACGGATTTGTTTCCACCGGCGGTGCGACGGTCCTTATTCTGGAATCTCCCGAGCTCGCCCGGCGCCGCTCGGCCTGTGTTTACGCCGAACTCATCGGCTGGGGCCAGGCCGCCGACGGCTACAGCGTATCGACGTCCCATCCCGAAGGCGCCGGCCTGCGCGAAGCTATGCAACGCGCGCTGTGTGACGCCGGCCTCGCGCCCAACCAGATCGACTACGTCAACGCCCACGCCACCTCCACTCCCGTCGGAGATCGCGCCGAGGCCCTCGCGCTTCGCACCGTGTTCACCGAAACCGGCGCCCGCCCCGCAGTCAGCAGCACAAAGGGGCTGACCGGCCACGGTCTTTCGCTCGCGGGGGCCATGGAAACCGCTTTCTGCGCGCTGGCGTGCCACCACGGTTTCATTCCCGGAAATCCCACGTTACAAATCCCGGACGTCGCCTGCGACGGACTCGACCTCCCGCTCAGCTCCGTTGATCGTCGCCCTGGTCTGGTTCTTAAAAACAGCAGCGGCTTCGGCGGCAGCAACGTCTCTCTCGTTTTGCGGGCATCCACACTTTAATTTTTCCATCCATGTCCGACCCCCTGCTCCTTAAACTCAAAATCCTCATCGTCGAAACTCTCCGCCTCGAAGACGTGACACCCGCCGACATTCCCGACGATGAACCGCTCATCGGCGGCGGCCTCAGTCTCGACTCCATCGATGCGCTCGAACTCGTCGTGCGCCTCGAAAAAGAGTTCGGTGTCAAAATCGCCAGCAGCGAAGAATCAAAAGCCGCCCTGGCCAACGTAAGCGGGCTCGCGAGTTATCTGCGCAAGCACGCCGATCCCTCGCGACTCCCCGCCGCCTGATGTCCGTCACCGGTCCTGCAATCCACATCGCCGCATCCGGCGCCCTCACCGCCTTCGGCGACGAGGCGTCCACGCTTGCCGCATTGCTCGCCGGCCGCAGCGCTCTCCGACTCCTGCCGGTGCACGGTTCGGAAGGCGGCGATCTCGTGCCCCTCGCGCTCTGCGAGGGGCACGCCTACGAGGAAACCGTTCTTCCCTCCTGGCTGCCGCACATTCGAAAACTCGCCGCTCAAATTCCCGGCGACCTGCCGTGGGGCACCGCGCGATATCCGGTTTTTGTCACCAGCAGTAATTTTGGCGTCGGCCACCTGCACGCCTTCCGCCGGCGCGGCGATCCGGCGCACCTTGCCTACGGAACTCCGTTCGACTGCGTCGATCAACTCGTCACCGCCCTCGGCTGGGGCCCCGATGTCACCACGCTTTCCCATGCCTGCGTGTCGGCGCACCTCGGACTGCTCCAGGCCTCGCGCGTGCTCGCCGCGGGGCTAGCCGACTCAGCCCTCGTTTTTTCCTTCGACTTCATCAGTCCGTTTGTGGCCGGTGGCTTTCACGCGTTGAAAATTCTCAACGCCGATCTGCCGGCGCCCTATCAAGACCGCGCGACCGGCGCCATCGGCCTGGGCGACGGCGCGGCGTTTGCCGTGCTCACCCGCGACCGTGGCGACTTCGCCATCGCGGCCCAGTGTCTGCACAACGAAATGCACCACTTCACCGCAAATCAAGCTGACGGCGCCGGCTTTTCCGCCTGCCTCGCCAACCTGCCCGACACCGGCCGGCGTCTCTGGATAAAAGGCCATGGCACGGGCACACTCAATGCCGGCCGCCTGGAAGCCACCGCCCTTGCCCATCGTTTCCCCGGCGCGCCGCTCGTCTCTTGGAAAGGTGCGCTCGGCCACACCCTCGGCAGCTGTGGTCTCGTCGAACTCGCCCTCGCCATCGGTGCGATGCGCGCCGGACGCGCTCCCGGCGTCATTGGTGCGAGTGCTCCGGGGTTCACCGACACGGTTGCCTTCAACTCCATCGACCTCGCCGCTTTCGACGGCGTGGTCTGCACCAGCAATGCCTTCGGCGGCGCGCACGCCGCGCTCCTTCTCCACCATGCTTGAACGCTGGATCACCGCTTTGCACACCGAGGATGCCGGACTGGAGGAACCCGCCGCCACGCGCGACCGGCTGAAGGATCGTTTCCCTAAAAACGCCACGCGTCGCATGAGTCAGCTCGGCCTGCTCGTCGGCACCGCCCTCGAACCGCTCCAACCGGGCTACGACGATGCGCTCATCTATGCCTCGGCCTATGCGGAAACACGCGCCCTCGAAGGCTACCTCGACAGTTTCCCCAATCCCAGCCCCACGCTCTTCCAGACTTCGATCCATCCCAGCGCTGTCCAGCAAAGCCTCATCACCAGCCAGCGTCCGATCCGCCAATTCCTGCCGCTCACCGGCGGCGTCCACCTGCCCGCCCAGGCGTTGCTCACTGCGTTCCTGGCCGGGTCCCCGCGCGTGATTTTATGCGGTGGTGAAGAACGCGGAACCTGGCTGCTCGACCACGGACGATCCAGCGACCGCACGTTTGCCTTCGCGCTCACTCTCGCAAGCGAACCCGTCACCGGTTCACTCGCGCGCGTCACCTTGGATTTTTCGGATGAGTCGCCTCACGCCTCATGCGATTTCCCCCTGCCGGTCTTCTTTGACCATCTGCACAACCGCAGACCCGTCGATGCATGCGTGCTGCCCGGCCGCCGGCTTCGGATTGAATGGACGCCATGAATCCTTCGGTCGCCATCACCCCTTCGGATTCATCCGCCACGCCTGCGCGCAATCCCGGCCCGAGTTGGGGCTACCGTTTTCTCCGCGCATGTGATCGCTACCTTCCCGAAATTCTCTTTCGCCCGGCGCGCGCCCTCGGCACGTGGGTGGCGCTCGCCTTCATGGGACAGCAACGCCGTCATTCGCGCGACTACCTGCGGGTTGCCTTCGGTCGCGAACCCACGCACCTCGAAGTCTTCCGGCATTTCTTTACGTTCACGGAGATGCTCATGCTCAAGCTGCGCGTCGCCAACGGACGCCCGCATCGCGGCGAACTCGCCCCGGGGTCGGAGGACTTGCGCCGGCTGATCGATAACAACGAAGACGCTCTGCTCGGCACCTTCCATTTCGGCGATTCCGACCTCGTCGGGTTTCTCTTCGGCGGACAGGAAAAACGCCGCGTCTCCATGGTGCGCCAGCGCGTCGGCAACTCGCACGACATGGAAAAACTTGGCGAACTCTTCGGCCGCTGGGTCACGTTCATCTGGGTCAACGAGGGCGACAACCTCCTCTTCGCCCTCAAGGACGCGCTCTCTTCCGGAGGTTCGCTCGCACTCAAATGCGACCGCCTGAATTTCAGCGCGCGCACGGAGGCATTCCGTTTTCTCGGCACGCGCCGCCTGTTTCCGTTCACCATCTACTACCTGTCGATGATCTTCGACCGTCCGGTGATCATGTCCGTCGCCGTCCCGGGCGCCCCCGGCGAATCGATCATCCACAGCATACCCCGCTGGTGTCCGGATGCCCGCCTCTCCCGGGCGGTCAACCTCACGTCGGCCCGGATTCATTTCCAATTATTTCTCGATCTCGTCGAGTCGCTCATCCGCCAGAATCCCTACTGGTGGTTGAACTTCCTCGAACTCAATCCCGAGGCCCCTGCTTCGTCGTCATGAACTCGTTTCGCCGCGTTTGGTTGATCGTGGGCTACTACCTGTCCTGGCTTCTCTTCGGCCTTGGCGGCCTTGCACTCAATCTCGTCTGCGCCCCCCTGCTCTTGTTGCCTCGTCGCGAGCGGTTCGGTCCGTGGGCCCGCCGTGCCACCCGCCGGATGTTCGATCTCTGGCTGCGTTGGATGCATACCTCGGGTATAATCGAGGTCACCTTCAAGGGCTTTGACCAACCGCAGCCCCCGGGCGTTGTATACGCCGCCAATCATCCTTCTCTGACCGATGCCACCTTTCTCCTTGGGCGTCTGCCAGACACCGTCTGCATTTTTAAACCCGCATTGATGCGCAACCCCTGCATCGCGCCCGCCGCGCTTTTGGCCGGCTATGTGTCGGGTGCCGCCGGAGTGGATGGTATTCGCCGCGCCGCCGATTGCGTTGCGGCGGGCTGCTCGTTGTTGATTTTCCCCGAAGGCACCCGCACCCTGCCGGGCGTTTCACTCAATCCACTCAAGCCGGGCTTTGTTTTGATCGCCCGCCGCTCGCACGCGCCCATCAGGCTTATCCACATCCGCGCCAGTCCATCCCTCGGTCGCAAAGGTCATCCATGGTGGCGTGTTCCCCCCCTGCCCGGCCGCTTTGAGTTTACTCTCGGCGAACTGATCGCCTCCGACAATCCGCAGTCCAACGCCGCTTTGACCGATCACGTGGCCGCAGCTCTCCGCACATGACCGCCTCCGTCACCCACTTGGTTTTGATTCCGACCTATAACACGGGGCCGCGTCTCCTCCGCACCGTGCGCGAGGCCCTCGCAGTCTGGTCGCCCGTCTGGGTGGTGGTGGACGGTTCCACCGACGGTTCTGATTCACAGCTCGAAGTCCTCGCCGCCGGCAACCCGTCACTGCGCCTCTTCCACCTCCCATGCAACGCGGGCAAAGGCGCTGCCGTGCTCCACGGGTTTTCGCATGCGCTCGTCGCAGGCTTCACACACGCGCTCGTGCTCGATGCCGACGGCCAGCATCCCATCGACCACATCGCTCCGTTCATGGAGGCCTCCGCCGCCCGCCCCGATGCGGCCATTCTCGGCCGTCCGCTTTTCGGTCCCGAGGTTCCGCTCGAACGGCTCTACGGGCGCAAACTCAGCGTCGGCCTCGTCCACATGCTCTGCTTTGGCCGTGACATCGCGGATCCGTTGTTCGGTTTCCGGGTCTATCCCATCGCCGCCACCCACGCCGCTCTCTCCTCCATCAGCACGGCCCGTCGCTACGACTTCGATCCGGAGATCGTCGTGAGGCTTTTCTGGCGCGGCGTGCCCCCCGTCAACTTTCCCGCACCCTGCCGCTACATCGACAAAGCCGATGGCGGCATCTCCCACTTTCACTACGTCCGCGACAACCTCCGCATGATCTGGCTGCACACGCGGCTCCTCACCCGGCTCATCTTCACCTTTCCCGCCGTGCTGGCGGCGCGCAAACAGATCCGCTCCCACCGCCCGCTCCCATGATTTTACGCCTGTTGATCCTTTCCTTGTTTATCTCGCTCCCGCGCCTAGCCGCCGCCGAACCCTACGCGACCGAGCTCAACGACGCGTGGCGCGCACGCATCACTGCCCTTGCCGCGCCCAAAACGCTCTCCGCCCCTTTTACCGAAAGCCGGTTCACTCCTCTTAAAAAGAAACCCGTCGTCGTCGAGGGCGTCGTGCGCATCGCCCGGGATCGCGGACTGAGCCTCGCTTACTCTCAAACCCGCGCGCCGGTCGTCATCTTGGATGAGCGCGGTTTGCTTCTGCGTCATGCCGACGGACGCGAGCAGTCCGCCCCGCCCCAGGCCGAATCCGATCTGCGCCTGCTGCACGCCCTCTTCGCCTTCGACCTCGTCGCACTGGAAAAAGTTTACGCGCTCACCGCCAGTGATGCGCCCGACGGCACCTGGACACTCGCCTTCTCCCGCCGTCCCGACACCGACACACCCTACCGCGAACTCACCTTGAGCGGCGAAGCCAGCCGCCTGACCGGAATCGGACTCCTCAAAACCGATAAGCAAAAAATCGAGATCCGCCTGGAGCCGCCTCAAATCAACCCGGTGTTCACGCCCGAGGAAATCGCCCGTTATTTCCGCTGATCTTCAGCCCACCGTGTTTCGTTCCAAGCTCCCGCTTCTCATCCTGATCGCCTTCACCGTCCTGTGCGGCGGCTGGCTGCTGTCGATTGATCCGCACGAGCGCTTCACCACAGACGTCACCGAACTGCTGCCGGTCGGCGAACGAGACCCCGAAGCCCGCCTCGCACTCTCGCTCGTCAAAGAACGCCAGGCCCGCGTCGTCCTCGTTGTGCTCAAGGCACCCGCCGCCCGACTCACCGCCGCCGCCGAAGCCTATGCCGCCAGCCTGAGAAGCTCCTCCGCTTTTGTGTCCGCCGAACCGCTCGCGGACCAATCCTGGCAACATGCCCTCGGCCGGCAACTCCATGCCCGTCGTTTCGAATTGCTGCTGCCTACATGGCTCGCCGAGCAACGGCGCGTTTACGTCGCCGAGAAATCCACCGCCCCATTCCCCGGCTGGCTCGCCACTCGCGCGACCGCCGCCCTCGACGCCCACCTGGCCTCACCCGAATCCGCGGCCACCGCAGACCTGCTGCGCTCGGATCCGCTTCTGCTCCTGCTTTCGCTCGCCGAGAAGGCATCATCCCTCACCGCCTCGCCCGCCGCTGCTTCCGGCCAGGCGTTGATCTGGGCGGAAACTCGCGCTAGTCCACTCTCCGAGGACGGACAAGAGCCGGTGTTCGCCGCCCTCGCCGCCGCCGAATCAGCCGCCCGCGCCCTCGCGCCGGACATCGCTGTTCGTTCAACCGGCGTCGCCCGCTTCGCCGCCGCCGCCAAGGCCTCGACCAAAGCCGAGATCGGAAAACTCAACCTCTTCGCACTCGCCGCCGTCCTGTTCGTATCCGCACTTTTTATACGGCGCCTGCACGGACTTCTTAATCTCATCCCGCCCATTCTTGTCTCCATGCTCGGAGCCGTGGCCGTCACCACTCTGGTGTTCCCGCGCGTGCACGTCCTCGTGTTCGCACTCGGCTCCCTGCTTTCCGGCGTGGCGGTGGACTACGGATTTCAACTCGTGCTAGCACGCCGCGACAACGAATCCTACTCCGCCCGACTGCGCAGGCTGGCCATCCCTTTGCTCGGCGGCGCAGGCACCACCGTGGCGGGCTTTCTGGTGCTCACGCTGTCCGAACTCCCGCTTGTCCGCCAACTCGGTGTTTATGTCGCTGCCGGCATCGTCACCGGACTCGGAGCCACGCTGCTTTATTTTGCGCTTCTGCCCCGCCTCGATCTCGCTCCGCGCAACCTGCCTGTTCGCAACTTCGTGCCCTCTCGCTGGCGCCTGCCTGTCATCGGCGTGCTCCTTCTCGTCTCGGCCATCGGAATCACCCGCGTGCACTGGAACGACGATCTGCGCACCCTCGAATATCCCTCGCCTGACCTGCGCACCGAAGACGCCGCCGTGCGCGCCACGTTCGGAGAAACTGACGCAGGCTCCACTTTTCTCACGCGCGGCGCCTCGTTCGCCGAAGCCCGCACCCGCTGGCAGGCGCTGGTCAACAAGGCACCCGCCGGCGTGCGTTTCGCCGGTATCGCCGCGTTGTTTCCCGATCCTGCCGATTACGCTGCGGCCACTTCGCCGGAAGGCCGTAAGGAACTCTCCCTCTTCGTAAGCACATTTGGAGTAATCAGCGAGGATGCCGGCTTCGATAAAAAGGAACTCTTTCCATTCTTCCGCGACTTCAGTGCATATCTCTTCAACCCGCCGCCCGATTACGAAGTCCTCATGCGTGAAACGCTGGATGCCCTGCCCGGCCCGCTGGGCCTGCTGGTTCATACCGACGAGGACGGAGTCGGTTTTCTCTCCACGACCAATCAAGCCTTCACCATTCCACCCGAAGCGGAGGGAACGCTTTCGCTCTCCGGCATCGAAGGACTCAACACGCTCTTCGCCCGCTACCGCGCCGCCGCCGCCCGCCTCAGCCTTTTCAGCTGCCTCGCGTTGGTGGTGGTCTCCTGCTGCCTGCACGGTCCGCGTATCGGCCTGCGCACCGCCAGTCTCCCGCTCCTCGCCGCCGCACTTTCCTTTGGCCTGCTGGCGTTGAGCGGACAGGTCTTCGGACTTTTCCATCTGTTAGGTGCCCTGCTCGGCGTGTGTCTCGCCGATGACTATGCGCACTTCGCCCATTCCGACGACGCCTCCGGCCCGGAAGCGCGCACCGCCATCCGCCTTTCCGGTCTCTCCACCGCCGCATCGTTTTCGATCCTAATGCTGAGCGCCATCCCCGCCGTGTTTGCGCTCGGAGCCACCGTGACACTGATCGTTGTGCTCGCCCTCGTCTTCGTGGAAACCGATCTCTTTTCCCTCCGTGTCCATGCATAGACTGCACGATATTTGGGCCGACACTATCGCCGCCCAACCGAACGCCGTCGCTCTCATCGAAGGCGCCACGGGTCGCTCATGGACCCGCGTCCAACTCGATAACCTCGCCCAAGTATTTACCCACACGCTGCCGTCCACCATCACCCGCCAGCGCGTCACGTTCGCCCTGCCCAATGGTCCCGATTGGTTCGCCGTGTTTCTCGGCCTGATCCGCTCCGGAGCCACCCCGGTTCCGCTGGATTCGTCCGAACCGGCCGACAACCAACGCCAGCTCGCCCGCGCCGTCGGCGCAGCCTTTGCGTGGATCGACGCCAGCCTCGAATCCCTCGCGCCTCCGTCTCTCCGTCGCCCGCCCGTGCCGGCTCTGTTTAAGCTCACCTCCGGCAGCACCGGCTTACCCCGCGCCCTTCCCTTCACTCACGCGCAACTTCTCGCCGACGGACGCCACGTGTGCGCGAGCATGGACATCCGCCCTGACGACCTGAACCTCGCGGTCATTCCCTTCGGTCATTCCTACGGACTCGGCAATCTGGTCGTGCCTTTGCTCGCGCAAGGAACCGCGCTCGCGTGCGCCGACATTCCTCTGCCTCATGCGCTGGCCGCGCTCGCCGCCCGTCACCGGCCCACGGTTTTCCCCGCCGTGCCCGCACTGCTGCGCGTGTTGAGCGAAGCCGATCTGCCATCGAACACATTCGCTAGCATTCGCACCGTGATCTCGGCCGGTGCTCCGCTTTCCCCCGCCATCGCGCGCGCGTTTCATGACAAGTTTGGCCTGAAACCCCACGGCTTCTACGGCTCCAGCGAAACCGGCGGCATCAGCTACGACCGCACGGGAGACGACACGCTGACCGGCGCCGGAGTCGGCACCGCCCTGGACGGTGTGACGATTTCCCCACTCCGCGGACAACGCATCCGCGTGCGCAGCGCCGCCGTGTTTCGCACCGGCGTGCACACGCCCGCCGACCGCGCCCAAGTCGGCGCCGACGGACGCATCGTGCTCCTCGGCCGCACCGGTCGCATGGTCAAAGTCTCCGGACGCCGCCTCGACCTCGCCGAGTTGGAAGCAACGCTTCGCCAGTTGCCCGGAATCACCGACGCCTTCGTTGCCGCTCACCCTGACAACCCCGAAGAACTCGCCGCCGTGCTGGCAACTTCGCTCGATACACCTGCGGTGCGGTCGCTGCTCCGCATCCATCTGGCGCCCTGGAAAATTCCTCGGCGCATCGTGCCCATCTCCGCTTTCCCCGTGACCGCCCGGGGAAAGACCGACACCGCCGCGCTGCGCGCCCTGCTCATCCGATGAACGCCACGCCCCCCACGATCCTTCAGCGCATTCTGCGCGATATCCCCCTCAAGGCGTTCGGCACGACTTTCGGCATGACGGCTTTTTTCGTCGCCTACTTCGCACTCCTGCGATCGCCGCTTTTCCCCGTCACGTTCATGCCGACCACCTGGCTCGACAGCGTGATCGGTTTCCAGCCGTGGTCGCTGGTTCCCTACTGCTCGCTGTGGTTCTTCATCGCGTTTCTCCCCGCGCTCCTAGTCGAGCGCCGCGAACTTTGGAGTTTTGCCGGAGGCAGCGCCGCGCTCAGCCTGATCGGTCTCGGGATCTTCCTCCTCTGGCCCACCGCGGCCCCCGCACCGGATATCGACTGGTCGCGCTATCCGTCATTCCAATTTCTCAAATCCGCCGACGCCTCCGGCAACGCCTGCCCGTCGCTCCATACCGCCTTCGCCGTCTTTACCGCGCTATGGTTCGCCCGCATTCTGCCCGGTCTGGGCGCCGGACGCCTGTTGCAGGCCGTGAACCTCGTCTGGGCGTTCCTGATCGTTTATTCGACGCTCGCGACCAAACAACATGTCGCCCTCGACGCGCTCTGGGGCTGCGTGCTCGGTGCCTGGATCGCCTCCCTTAATTTCATTCTCGTTCCCGAGAGCGCACAGATCCCGTCCTTGCGCCGTCCGCTTTTCGTCGCCGTGGCGGTCATTAAAATCTCCGCCGTGCTGCTTTGGATCTCGGGTATTCCCTTCGGCCTGTGCCTCGCCGTTTTCCTGACAGGCGGGGCCCTCATCCTTTATCACATCTTCATTCCCGGCGCCGGTGAGTTGGTGCGCGTCGCCACGCGGTTTGAAACCTCTGAAAAAGAAGTCTGGCTCACGATCGACGACGGTCCCGATCCCGACGATACGCCGCGCATCCTCGACTTGCTCGATCAACACCGTGCGCGCGCCACGTTTTTCCTCATCGGCGAACGGATCGCTCTTCACCCTGCCCTCATCGCGGCCATCCGCGCGCGCGGACACGAAATCGGCCACCATACACAGACTCATCCGTGTGCGTCGTTCTGGTGCGCTTCCCGCGCACGTGTGCGTCGTGAACTGGACAAGGCGCTCACCGTCCTCACCGCCGGAGGCCAACCTGCCCCGACCCGCTTCCGTTCACCCGTTGGCTTCAAAAACCTGGTGCTCGCACCGGAACTCACCGCACGCGGGCTCGCCTGCATCGCCTGGTCGATCCGCAGCGGCGACACGCTTGCCCGAGGTCCCGACGCCGTGGCCGCCTGCATCGCGCGCAAACTCAAGCCCGGATCAATCATCCTGATGCACGAGGGCCCTCCGGTTCGTCCGGTCGTTCGCGTCACGGCGATCGAAACCGTTCTCAAACTCCTCTCCGCACGCGGCTACCGCGCGGTTATTCCGGCACCGGAGTCCCTACGTTAAAATCGTCGCCTCGATTTCGATCAGGAGCTCCGCGCGGCAAATATCCGCATGCAACCAGGTGACCTGATCTTCGTCCTTCAGCAGCCCGCCGTCCAAAGCAGCCTTCGCCGCCGCCAGGTCGCCGGCGTTGCGCAGATACACTTTGAAATGCCGCTCGGACTTCCCGTCGCCCAGCCCGCACGCATCCGAGATCAGTCGCAGGTTGTCCAGCGTGCATTCGATCTGTCCCGGCAAGTCTCCGAGCGCCAGACTCGCGTGTCCTTTGATCGCCGCCGTGCCGGAAATAAACGTCCAACGCCGTCCGTCCGCGACCACCTGCATCGCCCGTGAAAAACTGGGCGCGCGCGGGCCGTAGTCGGCGGGATACTCGTAAGCCGGCACCTGCTCCGGATTTTCCTTCGCGACCGGTTGAGTCCGAGCCGCCGCAAACATCACCGCAATCATGCCCGGCGCACCGCCCACGGCCGACGCCGCAGGCAAAGCCCCGGTCCACTGCGCGCGATCAAACGCTTTCGCCCGGCCCAGGCAAAACACGCGATATGTCTCCAGCCCACCGGCGGAAATCCCGTTGATGTCAGGCACGTAGTTCCAAATGCGCGTCAACGCCCGGCCTTGGGCACGCGCGATGGCGATCAATTCCGTATAAATCGCCTCCGACTGCGCAGCCAGGTCCGCCAATACCGGCTCCAGTCGCACTCCGACCAGCCAGTCCGCCGACGCAAACAACTCAAACCCCCGGTCGTGTCCGGCGGACTCAAGCCCCCCGAACAACGTTTCATGATCCGCTCCCGCCAGCACCGGAATGCCCAGCCTGCGTTCCGCAACGACCGTGCCGCCAGATCCAAACGAAAATGAAAAGCCTTGTCGCGTTACCGAAACCATCATGTCAGGTCCACTACAACGCTCCGGACGGGCCTCCGCAAGGTCGCGGGGTATTTTTAAATTTCCATGACACCCTTTGAAATTTCCGTCCGTTTTTTCCTGCAACTGGCGGCGGTGCTCGTCGCCTGTCGCGCCGTGGGCTGGCTGGCCAAACGCATCGGCCAGCCCCCCGTCGTCGGTGAAATGATCGCGGGTGTCGCCCTCGGTCCGTCGCTGTTCGGTCTGCTCGCGCCGGCCTGGCAGGCGCAACTGTTCCCGCCCGCCTCGAAACCCATTCTCTTCTGCGGGGCGCAACTCGGGCTCGTGCTTTACATGTTTATCGTCGGCATGGAATTCCGCGTCGATCTCGTGCGCACGCGCATGCGCACCGCGCTGACCGTCTCGCTCTCGGGCATTCTGGCCCCGTTTGTCTTCGGCTGCCTGATCGCCCTGTGGCTGCTGCCGCGCGGCGGGCTTTTTCAACCGGGCGTGAGCACCCTTCAAGCCGCCCCGTATCTCGGCGCGGCCATGGCGATCACCGCCTTCCCCATGCTCGCGCGCATCATCGTCGAACGTAAACTCACCGGCACCACCGTGGGTGCGTTGTCGCTGGCCGCCGGCGCCATTGACGATGCCGCCGCCTGGTGCGTGCTGGCCCTCGTGCTCGCCAGTTTCGCGGGAGACCCGACAATCGCGCTCTACGCCATCCTCGGCAGTCTCGCCCTCGTCGGTCTGGTCATGACGGTTGGACGCTGGTTGCTCAAAAAAATCGCCGACCACTCCGAGCGTGGCGCCGAGGCCGACCAGGTCATGTTCGGTTGCGTGCTCGTGCTGCTGATGCTCGCGGCGTGGTTCACCGACAGCATCGGCATCTACGCCGTGTTCGGTGCGTTCATCCTCGGTGCCGCCGTGCCGCGCGGTCCGTTCTGCGAACGCATGCGCGGCAAGATCGAGCCGCTCACCGTGCAACTGCTGCTCCCGCTTTTCTTCATCTACTCGGGACTCAACACGCGCTTCGACCTCGTCAACGACCCGGGCCTGTGGCTCGTCGCCGCCGTCGTGTTCGCCGCCGCCGTCCTCGGCAAGGCCGGCGCCTGCTACGTCGCCGCGCGTCTGTGCGGCGAAAGCCATCGCGAGGCCATCGGCGTCGGCTCGCTCATGAACGCACGCGGACTTATGGAACTGATCATCCTGAACATCGGCTTGGAGCGCGGACTGATCACCCCCGCGTTATTTTCGATTATGGTCATCATGGCGGTCGGCACGACGCTCATGGCGACCCCGATGTTCAACCGATTCTATGGCAGCAACCGGGAGTTGGCATAAAAAAACCGCATCCCATTCAGGATGCGGTTTTTAAAAGTGGTGGCAAAACTCGGAATCGAACCGAGGACACGCGCATTTTCAGTGCGCTGCTCTACCAACTGAGCTATTTTGCCATAACAGAAGGGTCAGAGAAAAAGGCCCGTATGAGTGGCGTCAATGGGAAACTCTGGGCCGTCTCCCGATAAATCACTCACTCAGGCGCCAATCCACCAACTCCAGCTGCAACAGTTTGCGGTCGTTGAAGTGGTTCCAGGCGATTTCCACCGCGAAATCGAGCGGCACGCCCACGGGCGGCAGTCGGCCCGACATCTTCCAAGCCACGCCAAACAGGCGGCGTCCGCGCGAGTCGTCGAAACTGAAGCGGAAGTGCGCCTGCTTGAAAATCTCCGGACGCGAGCGCAGCACCACGCCACGCACGCCGAAGATCGGCTCGGGATTGCCTTGGCCGAACGGCTGCAACAGCTCCAGTTCGTCCATCAATTGCTCACGGATCTGGTCCGGCGTGAGCCAGGCCGACAGCGTGAGGATCGGCTCGATCAAATCGCTGCCCGCCGCCGTGCGCACCGCCTCGGCGAATCGCGTGCGAAACACATCAAGGTGGGTCTTGGTCAGCGACACGCCGACCGCCATCGGATGTCCGCCCCAACTCGTGAGCTGCTCGCAGCAGGAGCCCAGCACCTCGACGAGGTTCACGCCGTTGACGCTGCGCCCCGAGCCCTTGGCAAATTCGCCTTCGTTGCCCAGCACGACGCACGGGCGGTTGTATTTGCGCGTCACGCGGCCGGCCACGATGCCGACCACGCCGGGGTGCCAGTTTTCGCCGAACAGCACGATGCCGGGCCAGTCGGCGTAATCACGTTCGATCATCTGCTCTGCCTCTTCGGTGATGTGGCGCTCGATCTCCTGGCGCTCGCGGTTGAACACGTCGAGCTGCTGCGCGGTCTCGTCGCAAAACTGGTCGTCGTCGCTCAGCATCAGCTCCACCGACAGCGCGGCGTCGGCGAGACGTCCGCTGGCGTTGATACGCGGTCCGAGGCGGAAGGAAATATCGACCGGGTTGACGCCATGGTCGGGCTTCACCCCGGCGATCTGCATGAGCGCACGCACGCCGGGGCGTTCGCAGCCTTGCAGGATGCGCAGACCGAAGCGGGCGAGAATGCGGTTCTCACCGGTGAGCGGCACGAGGTCGGCCACGGTGCCCATCGCGGCAAGGTCGAGGTAGTCGCGCAGCTTGATGCTTTGCGCCACGGGATGTTTCTCGGCACGCAGGAGTTTTAGCAGACCGTGCGCGAGTTTGAAAACGAGGCCGACCGTGCAGAGGTTGTGCCACGCCTCGTCGCCGTCGCGTCCGTGGACGTGCGGGTTGATGAGCAGACCTTGATCGAGCGGTTTCTCCTTCGAACGATGATGGTCGACCACCATCACGTCGATGCCCTGGCCGACGAGGTAGGCGACCTCCTCGTGCGAGTTGGTGCCGCAATCGAGAGCGATGAAGAGCTGGGGCTTGCCCTGCTCCAAAGCACGGTCGATGGCGCTGCGAGAGAGACCATAACCGTCTTCCATGCGGCGCGGCACGACGAAACGCGGCTTCGAGCCGAAGCGGCGCAGGATGCTCACGAGCAGCGTGGTGCTGCTCACGCCGTCCACGTCGTAGTCACCGAGGACGACGATGTCCTCGCCCGCATCAATGGCCTTGCGCAGGCGCGTGGCGCCCGCCTCCACGTTGTGCAGGAGGAACGGATCATTGAGCTCGGCGAGAGCGGGCCGCAGAAAACTCGCGGCCGCGACCGGGTCGCCGAGTCCGTTGCGGAGCAACAGCTCGGCGACCACAGGGCTCACCCCCGTGGCGACGCTCAGCTTCCCGACCTCGTCGGCCGGGAACGGCTTATAGGTCCAGCGCATCAGCGATTGGATTCGCTGTTTATTGCGAGGCCTTCTTGCTGCCGGCGTCCCACTCGTAAACGGGCTTCTCTTCGGAACGGTCGATGTGGTGGCGGTTACCGCGGTGCCACCAATAGAAGACCTGCGCCGAGATGAAGATCGCCGAGAAGGTGCTCGTCACGATGCCCACCAGGAAGGTGAACGAGATATCGCGAAGCACGCCGCCGCCGAAGAGGAACAGGGCCAGCGCGGCGAGGAAGGTCGTCGAGGAGGTCATGATCGTGCGGGCGAAGACCTTGTTGATCGCCTGATTCACGACATCCTTCAGGGAAGCCGTGGGGTTCTCCTTCAACTCTTCGCGGATACGGTCGAACACGACCACCGTCTCGTTGATGGAGTAACCGGCGATCGCGAGGATGGCCGCCACCATGGGCGCGGAGAAATGATGGCCGAAGAGCACGAAAATGCCGACCGTCATCAGGATGTCGTGGAGCGACGAGAACATCGCGCCGATGCCGAAGCCCATCTCAAAGCGGAAGGCGATGTAGATGAGAATCGCCAGCATGGAGAGGGCGATCGCAATGATCGCGTTCCACTTGATCTCCGAACCGATGGCCGCGCCAATGTTGCTTTCGCCCACTTTCTTCAGGCCGGCATCGGGATAGGCCTTAACCAGTGCGGCGAACAGAGGGTTCTCTTCACCGGCTTTCTTCTCAAATGTTTGTGTCTCCACACGAAGGATCTCTTTGCCGCCGCCGAGAGCGCTGACGTAGGTCGGGGTGACTTCGCCCAGCTTGTTGGCGGCAGCGATCTCACGGATTTTCGCCGAGTCGAGGCGCGTGGTGAACTCAATGGAGACGACATCACCGCCGACGAAGTCGATACCGTAGATACGGTCACCCTTGTAGAAGATCACCGCTACGCCGAGAAGCACCAGAATCCAGGAGCCGATGAAGGCGGGTTTGCCGTATTTCACGAAGTCCACGTTGATGTGCTTCAGCAGGTGGCGCATCGTGAGCTTCTTCAGGAAGCCCGAACCGATCAGCCAGTCCATGACCATGTGCGCGGTGACGAGCACGGAAAGCAGGGTCGAAACCACGCCGATCGCCAGCGTGACGCCGAAGCCCTTGATCGGGCCCGTGCCGTAGCCGATCATGATCGCGCAGATGATGAGCTGCACCAAGTGGGCGTCCATGATCGTCGTGAGCGCCTTCCAGTAGCCGGTTTCGTTGGCGGTGCGCAAGCTCTTGCCCGCGGCCAGTTCTTCGCGCATGCGCTCGAAGATGAGGATGTTCGCGTCCACCGCCATGCCCACCGTGAGCACGATACCGGCGAGGCCGGGCAGCGTGAGCGTGGCGCCGATGCTGGCCATGACACCGAAGATGATCAGCAAGTTGATCGCCAGCGTGATCACCGCCACAACACCACCGGTGGTGTAGAAAGTAACCATGAAGGCGGCGACCAGCGCGGTGCCGATCACGGCGGAACGAATGCCGCTGGAGATGGCGTCCTCGGCCAGCGAGGGGCCGACCTCATACTGCTCCTTGATTTGGAGCGGGAGATCGAGGGGGTTGTTAAGCACATTGGCCAGTTCATCGGCATCGCGGCGCGTGAACTTGCCGGTGATCTGGGCGCGGCCGCCTTCGATGGCCCCGTTGATGTTCGGAGCGGAATAAAGACGTCCGTCGAGCACGATGCCGAGCAGCCGGCCCACATTGGCGGAGGTCACCTTGGCGAACTCCGCGGCACCCTTGGCATTGAAGTTGATCTGAACCTCGTAGTTGCCGAACTCGCCCGAGAGAACTCCGGCCCGTTCCACGTTTTGACCGGTCATTTCCGGAATACGCTTCACGAGATAATAGAACTCCACGCTTCCTTCCTTGGTGTCGTCCGTGACGCTGAGAACCTCGTAGCCGGCGGGAACCTGTTCGGCCGGAGGGGCCTCGCGCATGGCTCCCGTTCCTTCATGAACCAGACGGAACTCGAGACGGGCGGGCTTCTGCACGCTGGCGACGATCTCGGGGTTGTCGTTGGTGTTTACGCCGGGCAGCTGAACCTCGATGCGGTTGTTGCCAACGGCACGGATGAGCGGCTCGGCGACGCCGAGACCGTTGATACGGTCACCGATGATCTCGATGGCCTTGGTCAGCTTCTCCTTGCGCTCGGCTTCGTCGGCGCTGGACGTGCCGGGAGTATCGGAGGCTTCCAGCGTGAAGGCGACGCCACCCTTGAGGTCGAGACCGAGCTGGAGACGGCCCTTGGACTGGGCGAGCAAGTGATCCAGCAGGATGTTGTTGCGCTTCTCGATGTTGCCCAGCGAAGACTCGATCGGGTATTGCGGAAAATATTGGGTCAGGTCGATCTTGCGCTCCTTGGCGATGGTCTTGAGAGCCACGAAGACACTGGGGGACTGCTTGGCGTCGAAGCGATCGGATGCCTCTTTAAGGAGTGCGCCGAAATCAGCCGGTTTGGCGGCGGCCTTTTCCTTGATGAAGCCCGCGAAGGGCTGGTCTTTAAGCGGAAGCAGCGAAGACAAAGCCCAAAGGCCTAAGATCAGGCTGAGTGTCAGCTTCCAGAAGTTGCGTTTAAGCATGGTGGTATTGGTTTTTTAAAAAATGTAGGGGTATCCGGACCGGTCGGTCTTTAAAACTGCGGATCCGGAAAACTTCCGCGCATCATGAGGACGCGCGGAAGCAGGGGTGGTCACGATGCGCAGAGGGAATTCATCCCAAAAAGCGTGGGGAATTGGGCCGCAAAGGTTACGGCAGGGTTAAATCTTTTACCCGGCCTTCTTGACGAGGGCGTGGACGAAAGCCTTGCCGATCTCGACCTTGGTGCCTTCGGCGATGCGCACAACGAACACATCGTCCTTCTTGTTGGTGATCTCTCCGTAGATGCCGCCGGCCGTGACGATCTGGTCGCCCGCCGAGAGGGATTCCAGCATCTTGGCGTGTTCTTTTGCCTTCTTGCGCTGCGGCGCGATCATCAGGAAATACATCGCTCCAAAAATCAGGATAAAGGGAAGCATCTGCACCAACGGATTGCCGGGGCCGGCCGCAGACTGCTGAGCGAGGACAAAAGGAACGGCTGAGGATAGGGACATGGTTGAGATTTCGTGTTGTGGTTTTAGAAAAATGAAACAGCTAGATAACCGCTTACACCTTTCCGAACGCAAGCCATAACCCAGCCCGCTCTCCTTCCCTCTTTTGAAAAGCAAATCCGCCTCCTCCTGGTCTGTCGCGCAATCCGAAGAACTCTACGGTTTCAAGCGCTGGGGCTCCGGCCATTTCTGCGCCGGTTCCGATGGTTTCGTGAACGTTCAACCGCTCGCCGACGGCCGCGAGATCCGCATCATGGATGTGGTCGACGAAGCCATCGGCATGGGCCTCAAGGCACCGCTCGTCATTCGCTTTCAGGATCTGCTGCGCCACCGCGTCACCCAACTGAACGAATGCTTCCGCAAGGCCATCAAGGAAGAGGCCTACAAGGGCGAATACCGCGGCGTGTTCCCCATCAAGGTCAACCAGCTGCGCGAGGTCGTCGATGAGATCGTCGCGGCCGGCCAGGACTTCGGCTACGGCCTCGAGGCCGGATCCAAGCCCGAGCTGATGATCGCCCTGTCCATGCACGAGGGCAAAGACAGCCTCATCGTCTGCAACGGCTACAAGGACCACGACTACATCCGCCTCGCCCTCCTCGGTCGCAAGATCGGCAAGAACATCATCATCGTTGTCGAACAGCTCGCCGAGGTGGACGACATCATCGCCATCTCTGAAGAAGTCGGCGTAAAGCCGCTGATCGGCTTCCGCGCCAAGCTCCAGACGCGCGGCGAAGGCAAGTGGTCGTCCTCCACGGGCGACAACGCCAAGTTTGGCCTCAACACCGCCGAGATCCTCTTCGCGGCCGAGAAACTCAAGAAGGCCAAGCTCACCTCCTGCGTGAAACTGGTGCACTTCCACATCGGCTCCCAGGTGCCCAATATCATCACGATCAAGAACGCCGTGATCGAGGCCACCCGCTTTTACTGCCAGCTCGTGAAGATGGGTTTCCCCATGGGCTTCCTGGATTGCGGCGGCGGCCTCGGCATCGATTACGACGGCTCGCGCACCAACTTCGAGTCGTCGATGAACTACACGATGGCCGAATACGCCCGTGACGTCGTCGCCAACGTCCGCGACATCTGCGTCGAGTCCGGCGTCGATGTGCCCGACATCGTGACCGAGTCCGGCCGCGCCGTGGTCGCCCCCCACTCCATGCTCGTCGTCGAAGTGTTCGAGCGCATCAACAAGCGCGAAACCCTCGGCGTGCAGCACCAGCCCAAGGAAAAACACAAGGTCGTCACCGACCTCGAAGGCCTGCTCAAAAACAAGTCCAAGCTGGGCAAACTTGAGCGTTTCCACGACGCCATCCAGAAAAAGGAAGAAGCCTTCAATCTCTTCAACCTCGGCTACCTGAACCTCGAAAACCGCGCCGCCGCCGAGTCGATTTTCTGGCAGGTCTGCGAACAGATCGCCAAGGAAACCCGCGACACCGGCTACATCCCCGAGGAACTCCGCGGACTCGCCGCCCTCCTCGCCGATCAATACGTGTGCAATTTCTCGGTCTTCCAGTCGCTCCTCGACCACTGGGCGCTCAAGCAGCTCTTCCCGATCGCCCCGCTGCACCGCCTCAACGATAAGCCCTCCGTCAACGCCGTGCTTGTGGACATCACCTGCGACTCCGACGGCAAGATCAGCACGTTCATCGACCTGCAGGACACGAAGGACCACCTCCCCCTGCACCCGCTCAACGGCAAGCCCTACTACCTCGGCGTGTTTCTCACCGGCGCGTATCAGGACATCATGGGCGACCTCCACAACCTCTTCGGTCGCGTCAATGAGGTCCACGTGTTCCTCGAGCCTGACGAGCCCAACGGTTACTACATTGAGGAAGCGCTCGCAGGCAGCCGTATCTGCGACGTCATCGACGGCGTGCAATACCAGTGGGAGGAACTCACTCGCAAGATGAAGGCCAAGATCGACGCCGCCACCAAGAAGGACCTCGTCAAACCCCGAGAAGGCGTGCGCCTCGTGGAGTTCTACGAAGAGCAGATGCGTTCGAAGACCTACCTCAACATCGAGCGCCTGCCCAAAAAGAAGGCCGCCGCGAAAAAGAAGTAATCACATTCAGCCCGGGTGACAGCTCGCCCGGGCTCTTGACAATTACAGGGCGGACATTTTCCCTCCCACCCTTCGATTTCGCCAGAGTAGCTCAGTGGTAGAGCAGAGGACTCATAAGCCTTTGGTCGCCGGTTCAATCCCGGCCTCTGGCACCACTTTCAGCCCCAAGATCTTACGCAAGATTTTGGGGTTTTTTATTTAGACTGAAAGAATCCCGCTTTTGACGACGGCTCCCCATAAACGCCCATTTTGCCCTCCTTTGCCGGTTCGTCATTACATCGTTGCTTGAATCGTCCGCAGAGACACGGTCGGCATCGTCACTATGGGGAACGTGCTCCGGCTTTTTGTTTTTTGTTTGGCGCTCGCACTGGTGGGATCCACGGCGGCACTCACCCAGCTCTGGGTTCGTCAACGCGCCAAGGCCCGCCAGTCGCAACCCGTCGCGCTCTCGACGGCCGAGCCGCAAATCGCGCGCGCCGTGTTGCATGCCTATCACGCCGACCAGCAAAAGTCCCTCGGTGTTGTGCTCGCCGTCTCCTTCGCCTCCTTGCTCATCGTCGCCCTCGCGGCCGGTTCGCGCCGTTCGCCCGCGCCCAATCCTGAAACCGTCGCCCGTTCGCGCGGCGAAATGAACCAGGTCGAACACTTCGCGCGCACCGCCGCCGTGCGCGAAGAGGCACTTCGCCGCGAACGCGAGGAACGCCTTCGCGCCGACGAAAATCTCCACGTTCAACAGCTCCTGCTCAACCAGGCCCTCGGCGAAAAACTCCGGCTCGGTCGCGATCTCCACGATGGAGTCATCCAATCGCTCTATGCCACCGGCCTGACCTTGGAGTCCGCGCGCCAAAAGCGTGCGATCGATCCCGCCGGGGCCGACGCGCTGTTTGATCGCGGTATGCAGATGCTCAACGAGAGCATCCGCGAAATCCGCACCCACATCAACTCGCTCTCGCAACCCCAGCCGGCGATGAAGCACGGCTTCTCCAACGCCCTTGCCGCGATCATCGAAACCATCAAGGGCGAGCGCATCACCGAGTTCATCCTGCGCATCGACGAGGACGCTGAGGCCCGCCTAGACGTTTCCCAAATGCCCGATGCTTTGCAGATCTTGCGCGAGGCCGTCAGCAACGCCTTGCGCCACGGCGCCGCCTCGCGCGTCACCATCCGGCTCCATCGCGATGGTGAACGCCTTGCCTTGCTCGTTCAGGATGACGGCGTGGGCTTCGACCTGAATGCACGTCCGTCCGCAGGCCACGGCCTGGCCAACTTCGAGGCGCGCGCCGCGTCGCTTGGCGCCGACTTCCGGCTCGACAGCCAGCCCGGCAACGGCACCCGTGTCGTGCTGACACTTCCCATTCTCGAATCCAACCCATGAACGTTTCCCTCCCGCCTTCCGCCACCATCCGCCTCGTCATCGCCGACGACAGCGAGTTGGTGCGCGCTGGTCTGCAAACGTTGCTTCAAGGCGTGGCCGGCATCACGGTCTGTGGTGTCGCCACGACGGCCGCGGAAGCGCTCGCCCTCTGCCAACGGGAAAAACCCGACGTCGCCCTCCTCGATATTCGCATGCCCGACGGCACCGGCATTGATGTGTGCCGCACCCTGCTCGCCGGAGGCAGTGATACGCGCGTGCTTTTTCTTACCTCCAGCGGCGAACAGGATGTCGTGGACGAAGCGATTCGCTCCGGAGCGCACGGTTATTTGCTCAAGGAGATCAACACACCCGCACTGCTTCAGGGCATCCGCGATGTGGCCGTCGGACGTTCGATTCTCGATCCGCAGATCACCGCGCGCGTGATGGATTTGCTCAAAAACGAGCGCGTCAAACCCATCGTCGACAGTCTCTCCCGACAGGAGCAGCGCGTGCTTGCCCTGATCTCCGAGGGCCGCACCAACAAAGAAGTCGCCGCCGAAATGGGCCTGGCCGAAAAAACGGTGAAAAACTACCTGAGCACGGTTTTCGAAAAACTCCACGTCACGCGACGGGCGCAGGCCGCCGCCTACTATTCGCAGTCGCGCAATCGCGGATCAGGGCCGAATGGCCCGGGTCGCTAGGGTCTTAATACCGGCATCCCGGCCCTACCCGCCGGATACGTTCAGGGAGTAGAGTGTATGCACGTTATCACCTGTGCATACCAACCGACATCTTCTCCGGCCCCGTAAGTTTTCCCTCGGCGGCCCATCCGCCAAAAAGAATCGCGGCATGACGCTGGTCGAACTCGCCATCTCTTCCGCGCTGCTGGCCATGGGCGTGGTCGCCATCTTCGGCTCTCTGATGTTTTCGCGCCGCCTGAGCGAAGGCAGCATTTACCAAAACTCCGCCGTCACCGTCGTCCAGGGCTACATCGAGCAGATGAAGAACATGGAGTTCTCCGATCTGCCCTACATCACCTCCGCAGGTGCGGTCGTCGCGGGCTCTGGCACAACTTCGACCGAGATAGCCACTCGCTTGAACGCCACCACTGCCGATCCGCTGGTGATTTCCACGGCCACGACCATTCCCGCGCTGTCCACCATCACGGTCACCGCCTCCTCCGCACTCACCGGTGTGACCGACAACATCAAGAGCATCGACATCAACAACACTCCGTCCAACCCCAACGATGACCTTCGCCTGAACGTCCGCGTGTGGATTCAGGACATCACCAACGCCGGCATCAGCGCCACCCAGGTTCGCTCCATCACCATCCAGTATGCGTGGCAAGGCGGTCTTGGCAGCCAGTCGCGCATCTACCGCAGTTCCGTCCGCACCATCCGTTCCGCCGTCCCCACTTATTGATCATGCACGCACTACATTCGATTTATCCGCCCCGCTCTCCGTCCGTCCGCAGCCGGGGCATGACCTTGGTCGAAATCATGACCGTGCTGTCCATCATCATGCTGGTCGTCGGCGGACTGCTTTCATTTTTCATCCAAAGTCTTCGAATCTACCATTACGATTCAGGAAAGCTCATGGTGAACAAAGACATGCGCCAGTTCACTGCCGAGATGGCCGACAACGCCACCTACGCCAATTACTTCATCATCTATCCGTCGTTCACCGAGCGCTCGGTCACCGCCAACAGCATTACCACGGATCTGAAAAAATACGCCGGTGAATCGGGCAATATGCTGGTGCTGGTTTTTTTGGATACAGCCGACAGCACGAAAATCAGCCGGATCGTCGGTTATTACCGCGACCCCTCCGAAAACAACGGCGAAGCGCCCGTGCGCAAGTTCGACCGCACCTTCAGCCCGAGTGTCACCGCCGATGTGTGGACGCTTCTGCCCTCCACATCGACCGCCCAGACCAATCCGGAAGTTATCGAGCTTTCCAAGAACATCGGAACCCAGGCGCTCTTCTATAATTTTTACGGGCGAAGCGTCCTCGTAAAATGCGAAATCATCCATCGCACCGGCACCGGAAAAAACAAATACGAGCGCGCCACCAACACCTACAACTTTACCGTCTCGCCCCGCGGTTGAGATCTCTTCCCATGCATACATCAAACTCAACCGCTTCAAAACGCGGATCGGTTCTGCTGAGCGTCGTGCTTTTTACGGCGGTTACACTGATCATCATCGGAAGTCTTCTCAGGTGGAGCATGACCGAGCGCCGGCTCAACTACCGCCACGCGCAACGCCTCGAAGCGCGCAACGCCGCCGAGGCGCTTGCCGAGTATGGCTTCTCCCAAATTCGCCAAAAAATGGAGACCCGCAGCACCGTGAGTCTCAATCCCTCCGGCGCCGACGCCCTTGTCATGCCAGCCTCCGGCTTCTGGACCGGCAGTTCCGTCAACCAGTCGTCCTGCGAACTGATCGGCGGCACCGTCGAACTGGTGCCTGCCAGCGGCGCCATCTATTATTTCAATCCTGCTGACCCCAATAACGAAAATGATCCGCTCAGAGGAAAAAACATCTTCCGCCGCGATATCCGGGTAATCGCCAAATCCACCGTCAACGCACCGGGCGGCAATGGCAGTCCGATCACCGCCTATGTCTCGCAACGTATTTCCATCCGTGGCGCACCGCTCTTCGCCCATGCGATTTTCTACAACATGGACCTGGAGATCTTCAATGGTCCCGACATGACCATCTCCGGCCCGGTCCACACCAACGGCAACCTCTACCTTTATCCAGACAACGCGCTTAATTTTTCCGATCAAGTCACCGCCACGGGTCGCGTCTACCATGCTAAAAAACCCGGCGATACATCCTCCGACGGCAACAGCGCCTCCGGCCGCACCGGCTCAGTCAACTTCGTCAACAAGTTCGCCCAGAGCCTGAATTTGAGGGACAGCAGTAACATTTGGAAGGACAGCACCCAGGGCGGCGGCACCGACGTCACCGACTGGGTCGGATTTCGTGATTACGCTTCGCAACGTTGGAACGGCAACCTCCAGACCGCCGCCCATGGCGTGGACAACTACACCCCGGTAGCCATCGGCAAATACCAGGAGGATACCACCCCCGCCAACGGAACCGACAATTCGCTCAATGCCGGGCGAAACATTATTGAGCCTACCAATTACCCCTTGGCCACTGATCCGGACTACAAACAGAAGTTTGAGGTCGAGCAGCAGAAATATGCCAACAATGCGGGCATCTACATCACCGTGGATCCCACAACCCAAAGCATCACCGTCACCAGCCGTAATAAAGATAAGGAGCACCCTGAGATCGTTAGCAAAGCGCTGACCCTCCCCGCCGGCAATACCCTGGTCACTTACAAAGCTTACAAGGCAACCTCGACTTATTCGAAGAACGCAACGTCCACCACTTACTCGGTTGGAAGTAAGATCACCAGCGGCCCCAACAATAACAAGTATCCCGTCACGCCCTATACGACGACGACAACGACGCCCTATACAACAACCATCACGAGCGGGGGAAGCTCCACTGTCGCGGGCACACCCGCCACCGGCTCAGCTGTCCCGGGCACCGTCACTTACAGCCCCTCCCCCGCTGTTCCCTCCAATACGACCGGTTCATCCAGTACAACGCCAACCGCACCGTCGCTGGCGGCCGACAATCAAGGCATGTATGACCAGCACCGCCAAAAAGGCACCGATTTGATCGATATCGACATGGATGCGCTTCGCAAGGCCGTCGCCGCCATGGACAACAAGACCACCGCCAAAGTTTCTTCGGGTAGCACCGTTTCGGTCACCGCCACCGATAAGATCGACGGACTGGCCACCTCCGACTGGACCGGCATCGTTTACATCGAGGTAAAAGGAGGCCCCACCACGGATCCGATCACCGGCGTGACGAACTCACCGACTATCAGTTCGAGCATGCAAACCAGCGTGCGCATCATCAACGGCAAGGGCAAGGTTGCCAGCTATGGCACCGCCAACGAAGGCCTCACGATCGCCACCAACGCCCCCGTTTACATCAAGGGCAACTTCAACGCCGATGGCACGACCAGCACCGCCAGCCCCAACTCCGCCACTACTCCCGAAACCGGCGAAGTTCCCGCCGCGATCGTGGCCGATGCGGTGACCATTCTCTCTGAGAACTTCAACGATTCAACGAGTCTCTCCTCACTGAGTCCGACCGCAAGCACCAGCACCGTCGAGGTCGCCGCCGCGCTTCTCGTGGGGGCCTCCCCCACCAACAAGGACGGCACCGGCAAGACCAGCGGCGGCGCCCACAACCTTCCCCGCTTCCTCGAAAATTGGAGTGGCAAAAGCGTGTTCATCCGCGGCTCCCTCGTCGCGCTCTTCGAGACGCGAATCTTCACCGAACCCCACGGTGTCACCGGCTACTATTCTCCTCCCAATCGCAACTGGGGCTTCAGCACCCTGTTCCGCGACGGTCGTTATCCTCCCGGCACGCCACGCGTCTTGTCCTACCGCCGTGTCGATTTCACCGATCTCACCGCCGCGGAATACGCAGCCGCCAAAGCATCGTTCGGATGGTAAGCACTTCGTGATATCACAGCTGGCTGCGTAGCCACGCAGCCAGCTGTGACCACGCCCGGCCGCGATGGCTGAGCGTGTTTTTGGTCTCGTCCCCCAGTTCCGAAAAACTCTGCACATACCCGCTCGGCACGAACAACGGATCATAGCCAAAACCCGCGCCGCCATTGGGTGCGTCACTCAACGCACCTTCACAACGTCCCTCGAAAACGTGCTCCGCGTTCTCCGGCCCCGCGAGCAGCAGCACGCAAACAAAATGGGCGCCGCGTCGTTCCGCCGGCACATCGCGCATCACTTCGACGAGCTTGCGCAGGTTGGCCGCTCCGTCGCCCTGGGGGCCCGCGTAATAGGCAGACTCCACCCCGGGCCCGCCGTCCAGTTCGTCGACGCAAAGTCCGCTGTCATCCGCCAGCACCCAGGCGTCCGGTGGCAACACCGCCTTCAAGCCCAGCGCCTTCTTGCGTGCGTTGCCGATGAACGTCCCGGTGTCTTCGACCACCGCCGGCATCCCGCCCACCGTTTTGGCCGACACGATTTCCACCGCAAGACCGCTCGCCTGCGCGAGGGCGTTCATCTCGGCGGCCTTGTGCGCGTTACCGGAGGCTAAATACAGTTTCATCGAGCAAAAGTTTCTCGGGATACACCACTCGGCCGCGCATCAACGAATCATCGCCAAACACTTCGTGACGGATATCCGCCAACCTTACCGCTTGATCGATTTTTTCCGGACGCAAACCGGCAAACATCGTCTTGGCCTTTTCATCGGCGAATAAAACCGGAGCACGATAAGCAAACAGGTAGTCGAGTTGCCTCGAGCGAAGCAGTTCGCTGATCAGAAGCGCGCCTCCCTCGAAATACACACCGCCCACTTTTTCTTCGGTGCACTTGCGGCGGAAATCCGCGAACCCCACCCGTTGCGTCGGCGTGTCGAGCACCCACACCTGCACGCCCAGGTTGCGCAGTTTTTTTACGTAGCCCATGCCGCCGTGCTGCGTCGTCACCACGACGGTGCGCTCGCGAAACTCGTCCGTGTAAACATCCGGCAGATGCGCATCCGCCACCGTGCGCAACAACCCGTCGAAGACGAAACGCAGCGGACACCACGTCTCGCCGTCCGCCGTGCGCGCGGTCAATTTCGGATTGTCCTTCAACACCGTCGCCGCGCCCGCCGCGATTCCGGGAAAATACCGGCGCCATGTATGCACATCGGCTCGCGCCTCCTCGCCCGTGATCCACTTCGACTCGCCCGTGCGGCAGGCGATTTTCCCGTCGAGCGTGATGGCCACCTTGGCCGCCAGCAACGGCTCGCCCTTGGAAATCCACTGGTTGAAAATCAGATTCAGATCCGCGCACTCTTTGGCCAGCACACCGGCAACCACCTCGACGCCCGCCGTCCGCAACACTTCAAAGCCATGCCCCGCATGCGCCGGATTCGGATCGGTCGCACCCGCCACCACGCGCCGGATGCCCGCCGCGCGGATTGCATCGCAACACGCTCCCGTGCGTCCATGCGTCGAACACGGCTCAAGCGTCACATACAGTGTCGCCCCCGGCTTCGGGGTGCGGCCCAGACTCGCCAAGGCCGCACGTTCGGCATGAGGACCGCCGTCCTTCGCGTGGAAACCCTCGGCGACGACCTTCCCATCCTCAACGATCACCGCCCCCACCAGAGGATTCGGATGCGTGCATCCCCACGCCTGCTTCGCCAGGGCGATCGCCCGGCGCATAAAAACTTCGTCCTGATTGAGGTCGGTCATCGGATGCGTCCAATCAACCCGCGCAGCCGGCGAAATGACAAACGCGAAAACTCACCCGCGCACATACGGATTGCTCTGCTTCTCCGTGCCCACCGTGGTGTCGGGCCCATGTCCGGGATAGACCACGGTCGCGTCCGGCATCACATAAATCTGCGCACGGATCGCCTCGGTCAGCTGCTCACGACTTCCGCCCGGCAGGTCCGTGCGGCCCACGCTACCGGCAAACAACGCGTCGCCCACAAACGCCGCCCCTTCCTTATCAAAATAGAACAACACGTTCCCCGGACAATGCCCCGGCACATGCCGCACTTCGACCGTTCGTCCCAAAGTTTCAAACCGGTCGTCCTGAGCCACCCAAAAATCAATCGCCACCGGCTCAAGCGTGACGCGGCTGCTGAGGAACGCCGACATGATCTGCGGTGTCTCAAAAAAACGTTTGTCCGCCAGATGCCCCCGGGTCTTCGCCCCTGTCTCGCGAACGACCTTCGCCGCATCCTGAATATGGTCCCAGTGCCCGTGCGTCAGCCAGAGCTCCGTCAATTTGCAGTTTTCCCGTTCCAAGATCGGTCCGGCGTGCGCCCAGATGTCACCGGGCGCATCCACCAGCACCGCTTCTCCGCGCACGGAATCGGTCAGCAAATAACCATTGGTCTCGATCGGTCCTGACGGCAGCACATGAATTTGCATAGGCAAGCCCGTCAACAGACCCTGAATCCGAGGCATCGCAAACGATAAAAACTCCGTTCAACCGAGAACGTCTTCAAATCCATTTTTCATTCGCGTTGAGCGTTCATTTGAAAGCAGTCGCTCCTCTGGCACGCCATG
Source organism: Rariglobus sp. (assembly GCA_035459785.1). Taxonomy (GTDB): domain Bacteria; phylum Verrucomicrobiota; class Verrucomicrobiia; order Opitutales; family Opitutaceae; genus Rariglobus. Next base: position 64,149 of record DATHXF010000077.1, read on the forward strand.
CGCCCGCTGAAATTCATCCACCAGCACCACCAGTCGGGCCTGATGTTCCGCCATAAGCGAAAGCGCCTTGGCCCGAATAACCCACGGATCAATCCGTCGCTCAATCAAGGTCCGCACTCCAGCCGCCACTGCCTCCGCGTCGGGCGCAACGGTGATGGAGTTTTTTTCATCAAAAAAATCATCACGTCCGCCCCGGCTCGGAACGGTCACCACCGGCAGGCCGCATAACAAATATTGGATGCTGGCGAGCATCGCCCCTTCCACGGGAGAAAGACATAGTCCCACCCGGGCCCGGGCGTAACTTGCGGCCACTGCGGTCCGGTTCATCCAAACCGGCCAGACCCCCCATCGATGTCGGTTAAGTATCCGTCCGTGCCGAAGCATCCATCGCATTTTCAACGTCCATAACAACTCGAACAGGGGCGGCGCCGTATAATGAATCAGCGCCAGGCGTTTCACCTTGGCGGCCAGATCGTTTCTTTTGTAGCGGGCAAAACGCGCGTCGTAAATGGCATCAAACTCCCGGGCGTCACCCGCCTTTGCTCCGGCCAGAGGCTGGTAGAGGCGCTCGTCCACATGCGCATTGTGATTACACCACACCGCTTCGATGCCTGCCTCCTCGCACAGGGAAAGTTCGGTTGAGGTATTCATCGCCATCACAATCCGATGCTGCGGGAACCGCTGTTTGTGCTCCGCTAGCAGTCTCACCCACAAATCGAGGCCTGAACTTTTATCGGTCACCCACGTGCGCATGATGACAACCAGCAGGGGCTTGTTGCGCCAACGTTCCCAAAAATCCGGCCGGTTCTTCACCGTGCTTTTGAATACATGATCCCAAACCGCAAAGGCCGCGGGGTTCTCCGATAGCAGCAGTCCGCGCACAGCGCCGGGTTTGCCGGGTTTCTTACGTGCGGCCAGCGCCTGCCACAGCACCTGAAGGTGTTCGTCAATGCGCAGCGACCACGAAATTGAACTCATGATTTTGAGTTTTCCATTCACCCCTACACCACCACGGCGGGCCCGCGCGTGACATCCCACGTTTCGCGAAACAACTCGTTCTGAAATTCCCGAATCCAATCCATCGCTCGCCGCATGAGCCATGGCATCACCCACTTCACGAGCATCAGCGTGATATGCGCCGCCGCCGCGCGTTTTCCGTTCAATTTGTTTCGGCGCGCGTAAAAACTTAAAAATCCGCGATGACGGCGTTCTTCGCCCAGCGCGACTTTCACGCGCCAATGCTCGACCCACAGCGGCACAAGCCCGGGCAGTCCCTTCACCGGATACGCCCGCCAGAAATAATCGAGGCGCTCCGACCATGAAGGTCGCATCTGTTGCAGTCCGCGCCGCAACAAGGGCGCGCACGGCAGATCCAGATGTTTCTCCAGCCACGCAAACGTGCGCTTCACCGGATTGACCATCTCACGCCTGCCTGCTTCCCCGAGCAGATAATCCATGTCGAGCCGGTGTCCTTCACGGCGAAGCACCATCGCCACATCCGCCAGCCAGCGCAACGGGGATACCACGTCGTAGCGCATCCCGTGCGAACACAGGTGCAGTATCTGGTCTTCAATCCGCAGGAACCGCACCGTCATCCCGTCAAACGTTCGGGTCTGCGTGCCCGCCCACAAGGCCTCGTCCGACCACGCGACATTGAAATCATGCAGCACGCTCCAATGGAGATCCACTTCGGTCGCCCCTTCCTTGAAAAACGTGCGGCCTCCCTTGGTCGCAACCTGCTCCTCCTTGAACGGCAAGGTCAGCAGGTAGCCATAGGACAACAGACATTCGACCGCCGCCTTTGCGTCGGATCTTCTCACCAGCAGGTCCACGTCCGCCATCGGGCGCACCCCGATATCCTCGTAATAAAACGCCGCCAGCGGAATCCCTTTCATTGCGACCACCGGGATGCCTGTCGCCGCCAGCATCGCCTGTAATTTTGAAAACTCCCTCAACCGCGACTTGTTTTGATACCAGTGATACCGCCAGTTGCCTTTCAGCACCTCATGTTCGGGCGCACGCACACCCGCACGCTCCAAGTTCCGGTAGAGCAGCGCCATCAGACGATTCGAACCATGATCCAGTTTGAAAACGTTCACGCGTGCATGCCACGCGGCAAACGCCGCGCGCGTGAGCTCCGGTCCGCCCAGGCACGCCTGCAGCAACAACCGCTGCGTCGTCGTCGGCCAGCAACTCCGTGGCAATGGATGCTCATCGTCATAGCCTAGGCGGGGAGTGTCACGATGCTGCACATTCATCGTTTCCACGTTTGAGGCAGCCACTTCGGGCCTCAACCCGAATCAACCGAATCTCGTAAGTTGCCGTAATTTCTTTGCTTCATCCGCATCCAACCGATTCGTTCGACACATGTCCGCCTGCTATAAAATCAACGAGGAAGCCCTCTCTCACGAGCTCATCGACGGCGAAGTCGTGATCATCCAATTCGACACCGGCAACTACTACAGTCTCTCCGGTTCCGCCGCGCTCGTCTGGCAGCGTCTCGTGACTCCGGCCTCCGTCACCGACCTGTCCGCGCTGTTCTCCGAAACACCGGCCGGCGCAGCGGACGAACTTGCGACTTTCATTTCCGAACTCGTGCAGGAAGGACTCCTGTCATCCGCCGCCTCCTCCGTTTCCACCGCGCCAGCTTCGCCCGTCGCCTACGTGAAACCGGTGCTCAACAAATACACCGACATGCAGCAGCTCCTCCTCGCCGATCCGCTCCATGAGGTGCAGGAGGCCGGCTGGCCCCACACCAAGCCGCCCGAGGCCTGAGCCGCGCGCCCATGCCCTCATCCCAGCAGGTCTCCACGGCTCTCCAAACCGTCCCCGAGGCGTTTTTTCGCGAAGCCGAGTCTCTTGTCCGCCGCATCGCTTCGGTTGTAACCCCGCCTTCCGAGTTTTCTTTTTCCATCGACGGACTGGTCATTCGGTGCCGCTTTCTCGACCCCGATCTCGTGGAAAAAATCCGGCCTTCCTTCGAGCATCTCGCATCCACGGCTCCGGATGTCTCGCCCGACCTCACCATTCATCTCTGGAGCGAGCATCCCGATCTTCCCGCCGTTCCTCGTCCCCACCCGCTGATGCTGGAGACCGTGCGCAAGCACTTGCTCCGCGTATGCTCCGACACGCGATACAAGGCGTTCGACGAGGACTGGATCAATTCCCGCACCTGGATCGATCTCGAAGCAGGCGAGGCATTCTACTGTGTGCGCAGCGCCGCCGGCCTGCCTTATTACGAGACCGCCGCACCGATGCGCGCATTGCTGAACGCATTCCTTAACCACCACCGGCGCCAGCTCGTCCATGCCTCCGCCGTCGGTGACTCTCGTGGCGGCCTTCTTCTGGTTGGCGAAGGCGGCTCGGGCAAATCCTCGACCGCCCTGCTCTGCCTGGATTCGCCGCTGTTCCATCTGGCCGACGACTGGTGCGTTATCGCCCCCGGTGAAACGCCTCGCCTCGCCAGCGCTTACAGCTCCGCAAAACTGCGCCCCGACAATCTTCACCGCTTCCCCGCACTCGCCGCGCGCATTCACAATCGCGAGAAACTCCAGGAGGAAAAAGCCACGCTTTTTCTTAACCGGCACTTTCCCGAAAAACTGCTTCGCGCCTGCCCTGCCCGCGCATTGATCCTCCCTGTGGTCACCGGCGAGGCAACCACCCGCATCGAACGTGTCGCCGGCACCGTCGCTTGGCGCGCGATGGTCTCCTGCACGTTGGCCCAGATTCCCGGCACTGACCGCGATAGCATCGCCCTCATGAGCGCGTTCTCCGCGCGATTGCCTGCATATCGCCTCCTGCTTGGGCGCGACCTGGCCGCCATCCCGGGCGTGTTGTCCGGTCTGCTCGACAAACTCACTGCATGAGCCACCTGCCGCCCTACAGCGTCATCATCCCTGCCTACAACGCCGTCACCTACCTCGCCGAGGCGGTCGCCAACGTCCGCAGCCAGCCCCACCCGCCCGCCGAGATCATCATCGTGGACGACGGCTCCACCGACGGCACCGCCGCGCTCGCGCAATCGCTCGGCCCCGGCATCCGCTATTTCCACCAGGCCAACCAAGGCCCCGCCGCTGCGCGCAACCTCGGCATCTCGCACGCGCGCCACGACATCCTCGCCTTCATCGACGCCGACGATCTCTGGCCCGACAACAAGATCGGCCGGCAACTCGGTTACCTCGTCGCCCATCCCGAACTCGAAATGGTGCTCGGCCTGCAGCAAACCTTCCAACACGTCTCCGATCCGGCCGATCCGGCCGCACCTCGCCGCCCGCGTTTCGATCCCCCGTCCTTCATCTACCTTGTCGGCTGCGGCATCTACCGCCGCTCCGTCTTCGATCGCGTCGGCCTCTTCGATGTCAGCCTTCGCTACGGCGAGGACACCGACTGGTTTTTCCGCTCGTGGGAACAGGACACGCCCATGCACATGCTCTTCGAACCGATGCTTCACTACCGCATTCACGCCGGCGGCATGACTCACGGCCGCGACGTCGTGCAAAAGGGCTACCTGCGCGTCCTTAAAAAATCCATCGACCGCCGCCGCCTGCAAGGCGGCGCAGTCGGCACCGTCGGCGTCCGCGCATTCCCGTGGCTCTTCAAACAGACAACCCCCGAGCAGCTCGCCGCCATTCTCGCTCAAAACGCCCTGTCACCCAAACCATGAGCGTCCCCGGCCTCATCAGCGTCATCATGCCGGCCTACAACCGGCAAAACTACATCGCCGAAGCCATCGGAAGCATTCTCGCGCAGACCGCCGGCCGCCACGAAATCATCGTGATCGACGACGGCTCGACCGACAACACCGCCGCCGTCGCCCGCGCCTGCGATCCATCGGTCACCTGCCACTCGCAACCCAACCAAGGCATCGGCGCCGCGCTTAACCACGGCCTGCGTCACGCCACCGGCGAATGGCTCGCATTCCTCGACAGCGACGATCTCTGGGCACCGCAAAAAACCGCCGTTCAACTCGCTTACTTCGACGCCCATCCAGAGAACGACCTGCTTTTCGGCCACTACGACGAATTCGTTTCTCCGGAGATTCCCTCCGGAACGCTCAGCACCGGCAACCGCGAGACCGGCGTGCGCCCGGGCTGCCTCTACGTCGCACTGATGATCCGCCGCGAAACGTTTATGCGTGTCGGGACCTTCTCTGAAAACATCGTCCTGGGTCATCTCCTCGACTGGCTTGCACGGGCGAGAGCACTGGGCCTGAAGGAAGCCATGCTGCCTGATGTGGTTTTCCATCGTCGCATTCACCCCGGCAATACGACGCTTACGCGCCGCGCCGACTACCGCGATTATCTTAAAGTCCTCAAAGGGCACCTTGACCGCACGCGAGCCACCCCCGGCCCGGCCTGAATTCCCCTCGCCCTCCGCACTTGCCAGCGGTTCGCCCGCCTAGCTAACGTCTTCCCTTTATGCCGACCCTTAAATTCGCCGTTCTTCCTGGAGACTACATCGGGCCCGAGGTCATGACCGAGGCCCTGCGCGTGCTCGAACACGTCGCCAAGCAGGAAAACCTCACCCTTTCCTACAAGATCGCCGACGTCGGCGGCGCCGGCATCGACAACCACGGCAAGGCCCTTCCCGACTCCACCCTCGCCCTCTGCCAGCAGAACGACGCCATCCTCTTCGGCTCCGTCGGCGGCCCGAAATGGGAGAAGCTGCCGCCCAAGGAACAGCCCGAGCGCGCCGCGTTGCTCCCGCTCCGCAAAGCCTTCAGCCTCTTCGCCAACATCCGCCCCGGCCTCCTCTACTCCGACCTCACCGACGCTTCCCCGCTCAAGACCGAGCGCATCCCCAACGGCATCGACATCGTCTGCATCCGCGAGCTGACCGGCGGCATCTACTTCGGTCTCCCCAAGACCACCACCACCCTCGAAAACGGCGAAGAGCAGGCCGTTGACACGATGGTTTACAAAACCTCCGAGATCGAGCGCATCGCCGAGGTCGCCGCCGTCACCGCCAAAGCCCGCGGCAAGAAGGTTTGCTCCGTGGACAAGGCCAACGTCCTCGAGACCTCCGTTCTCTGGCGCCGCGTCGTCACTGCCTACTTCGCGAAGCACCACCCCGACATCGCCCTCAGCCACATGTATGTGGACAACGCCGCGATGCAGCTCGCCCGTGACCCGAACCAGTTCGACGTGCTCTTCACCGAAAACATGTTCGGCGACATCCTCTCCGACGAGATGGCCGTCATCTGCGGCTCCCTCGGCATGCTCTCCTCCGCCTCCCTCGGCACCGCCAAGAACACCCTCGGCCTGCCCTTCGGTCTCTATGAGCCCGCCGGCGGCACCGCCCCCGACATCGCCGGCAAGGGCATCGCCAATCCCTGCGCGCAGATCCTCTCCGCCGCCATGATGCTCCGCTACAGCTTCGGCCTCGACGCCGTCGCCGACAAGATCGAGAAAGCCGTTCGCAAGACCGTCGCCACCGACGGCGTGCGCACCGGCGACATCGCTTTCGGTAAAAAAGCCGTCGGCACCAAGGCCATGGCCGACGCCATCATCGCGAACTTCCGCTAAGGAAACCTCGCGATCACATATCGAAAGGGCGCACCTCGAGTGCGCCCTTTTTTTGGCCTTCAAATGAAGTTGTAGCTGGTTTTGGAGGTGGACGGCGATCTCCGAGCGCCGTCTGAACCACACGTCCGCCATAGCCTTGGCGAAGGAGGATCAGCTGCAGACCGCGCCCGGAGGTCACGGTCCACCTCAGCACCGCCTGATTAACGGCTACAGTTCTATTTTAAATGCTCTATTGTCCACGTCACTGCACCGCTTTCCAGATCGGCCCCTTGGTCGCGATCACCGGCCCGTATTTCACAGACTCCGGTTGCGGCGTGTCGTAAGGCGCCAGCTGAAACACCGGGAGGATCGGCTTGCCGTTCAGCATCGCGTAAGCGTCCCCGCGTTTCTCGATGAGCAGATACGAGGCAAATACGCCGCCGCCGCGCTCGCCGATGAGCACGTCGATGTCCACCACCTGTCCGGCCTTGAGTTCGATCCAGTCGCCGGCCTTCAGGTGTCCGCTCGCCGCCGGCTGGCCGGGCGGTTCGGGCGACTTCCACTTCACGGACGGCGTGGTGATCTCCTTCCAGTTGCTCAGCAGCACATTCTTTCCGTTGATCGCCACGCTACACACCTCTTCGCCGTAACCCCAAAAACGCCAGGCGCCGGTCGTGGGCGCCGAGACCTGTCCCTTGTAGTGAATGAGCCAGAACATCGGCTTCACAATGTTCTCCACCTCGAAGGCCTTGGGTGCGGCGCCCGCCGACATCAGCGGAATAAACACCTGCGTCGTATAAAGCGGACGCGCCGCACGGAAATAGCGGTTGAGCACACCCTCGTCCCACCCCTTGGAAATGAACTCATCGACCAGTTTCCCGTAGGCAGGAATATCCATCTTCATCGGCTTGCGCGCCTGGTCCTGCTTCAAGTCATAAAGGATCCCCACCAGCGAAGCACTGCTTGCCTCGGCCGAGCCGAACTCGGTGATCGGTTTCGCCGCCATCAACGACGTAACGGTGGCCAGAACCAAGGAAGTAAAACGCAGACGGGATCGAATGGAGCGCATCTAAATAAGAAAACGGTGGGGGTAGAAAACGAGACACGACTGAACTGCCCGAGTTCGCCGCTATTTGAAACCGTAAACTGTCAACCGCCCAGGGTGTGCCTGGGAACGAAGTCAGGCCAGCGGCATCAGCCGCTCCTCCGCAACCCAGCCGGAGCATTGCGAGAGGCCGCTCCCAGAGACGAAGCGCGGCAGCGCGAAGATGGCTACAAGTAGCCCCGAAGCGTAAGCGGAGCGGGTGACTGACGGGCGGGGCCCATTGGGCAGCCGTAAGGAACAATCGCCCCGTTGGGCGATTCCATTAGTGGTCACCCCTTCTGTCGCTAGGAACGACTTAACGGAGTCGTGCTAGGATTCGTCCACCGCCGCGAGAATCGCCGGAATATCGGCCATGATATCCTCGCGATTCGCCCGTCGCTCCACGCCGACCGCCTCCTCGCCCGCCGGCACCACCGCCCGGTAATCCAACCGCGCCGCGCGCGCCCAATGCTCAAAACATGGGTTCACATAAGACCGGTTGAAAAACTCCACCACACGCGTCCCTGCGCTGCAGAACACCACATTCGCCAGTCCGGCGCCATGCGGCGCCACCACGACCCGTGCCGCCGCAAACGCAGCCACTTGTTCGCGCCACGACATCGCTTCCAGACTCAGCTTCACAAATCCGCGCCCTTCCAGCCGCGCCCATAATTCGCCTTCGTTGCCCACCCGCCGCCGCGTCGCATTTTCCCGAGTGATGTAGAGTTTCTCGCCGGATACCGACACCGGCAGTTTTTGCCCGAACGCAAACGCCGTCACCGTTTCAACCGTCCGTGCGTCCATCGTCACCACGGGTGGAATCACCAGCGTCTCGCACACCCAATGTCCGTGCCGCGTCGCCGAAACCACCCGCTGCTTGAATCCGGCCAATGCGCACACTTCGCTAATGAACGGCGCACGGTCATGCGCGATCACGTTTTCCGCATCATCCGCGCGCAGACTCAACCAGCGTGGAAATTCCTCCAGCAACCAATGCGCGTAGCCTTTTCCTAAATTCACCGCGACCACCGCTGTTCTTCCTTCCACCGGTGTCGGCGGCCCCATCCATCGATAGTTCTGCAACCAATGCCGGCCGTCACCGCGATAACCGAAATTTCGAGTCAGATCGCTGATCACTGTCGCGCCGTCCGGAGTCAGCACGATACCCGCGTCATAAACGCGTCCGCCCGCCAGCACGACCACGCCGCGTTCATCCCGCGCGGCACCGTAGCGCGGCAGCACGGCATCCAGAGTTTCATAGGAAACCGGCGGTGGGTAATGGGACCTACGACCACTCACGACACCTCAGCGCCTCCGCCCCGGCGGCATGCGCGGCGACCACGAAAAATATTCTTTCGGTTCTTCCTGCACCACGGCTGGTGTCGAACCGGGTTTCGGCGCAGGTGCCGTCGGCGGCAGTCCGGCAGCCTCGCGCAGTTTGTCCTTCTTGCTCTTCCGCTTGCCCTTGATCCCGCCGGTCTGCGGCGGTGCGGGCACGATGGTTTCCATCGGCTCAAATCCGGCGATCTGTTCGCGCTCGATGGAGAGGCGGTTGCGTTTCTCGATCAGTCGGAAATGCGCATCGGTTTCCGCACTGACAAAACTCACCGCCACGCCCTTCTCGCCTGCGCGTCCCGTGCGGCCGATGCGATGCGTATAATCGTCAGGTGAACGCGGCAGATCGTAATTCACGACCACCGGCAGGCTCTCGATGTCGATGCCGCGCGAAGCCACGTCGGTCGCGATCAACACGCGCACGCGACTCGCCTTGAAATCCGCCAGCGCTTGCGTGCGCGCCCCCTGGCTCAGCTCGCCGTGCAACGCCGCCGCCTCGATGCCAAGGCGACACAGCTTTTCCGCGATGTGCTCCGTCGCGTATTTCGTCGCGACAAACACCAGCACCCGCGTCCAGCCATGGAGCACGATCAGGTTGCGCAGAAGCTGGGTGCGCTGCGGCACATCGACCTCGATGGCGCGTTGCTCGATGTCGGGTTTTCCCTCGGGCGTCGCCGCGATGTCCACGCGCACCGGGTCGCGCAACAAATCCTCGGCCAGCGCGCGCACCGGCGGCGGAAACGTGGCGGAGAACAACAGCGTCTGTCTCTGCTTGGGCAGCAACGCGATGATCCGCCCCAGTTCATCGGCAAAGCCCAGCGCGAACAACCGGTCGGCCTCGTCCAGCACCAGCGTGGCGACTTGCCCGAGCGACACCGAATTGTGCTCGATGAGATCAAGCAGGCGGCCAGGCGTGGCCACGATGATGTCGGCGCCCCCGCCAAGAGCCATCATCTGCGGGTTGATCGACACGCCACCGACCGCCACCAGCGTCTTCAATGCGGCTTCCTGCGGGAGATGCTGGCTGTAATCCTGAATCTCCCCGGCGATCTGTGCGGCGAGTTCCCGCGTGGGCACCAAAATGAGCGCCCGCACAAAACGTCCGCGTCCGCGCGGACCGTCCGCCACGAGACGTTCGATGATCGGCAGGACAAACGCGGCGGTCTTGCCCGAGCCGGTCTGAGCCGACGCCCACACATCGGCACCTTTCAATACCGCCGGAATCGCGGCCGCCTGGATCGGAGTCGGCGCGACGTAGTTGCGCTCGGTCAGAGCTTGCAGGATCGGCGCGGACAGCCCGAGTGAGGAAAACGACATGCACTCAGAGATGAGTGCTAGAAGGCACTGCGTAAAGCAGTGCCTTTAGGTGGACGGCGATCTCCGAGCGCCGTCGAAACCATCAGCCCGCCAAACGCGCTCGGAGATCGCGTTCCACCTCAACCTCACTTCGCAGCCAACGCCGCCTCAACCGCCTTAATCAACTCTTCCGACTCCGGCGCAACTTTCGACTCGTAGCGGGCGATCACCTGGCCATCGCGACCGACCAGGAACTTGTTGAAGTTCCAGCCGATCTTGCCGGGGAACTTGGAGCCTTCGCCGGACAGAAATGTATAAAGCGGAGCGCGACCGGGGCCGTTGACCTCGATCTTGGCGAAGAGCGGGAACTTCACGTTAAACTTAGTGGAGCAAAACTCGACGATCTCCGCCTCGGTGCCCGGCTCCTGTCCGCCGAACTGGTTGCAAGGAAAGCCTAGGACAACGAGGCCCTGGTCCTTGTATTTCGCGTAGAGCGCCTCGAGCCCGGTGTATTGCTTGGTGAAGCCGCACTTGGAGGCGACGTTCACGACTAAGAGCACCTTGCCCTGATAGGCATTTAGGCTGACGTCCTGACCTTTGACGTCCTTGACGGTGATATCGAACACGGAGGAGGCATGCATGGCGGTAGCAGCGACAAGCGAGGTGAGGAGAGCGAGGAGTTTCATGAGGTAGGAGCCCGTTGATGAGCGATGGTTGGAGATTCGATGATCTTAAATTATTCCGGGATTTTTTTATCGCCCGTAAACAGGCTCTGGCCTCAGGCATTCGCAACCGCCGCCTGCTGTTTCAGCGCGAAGAGGTATTTGTCGATCTTGTTGGAGGTGATCACGCCGTAGTTAATCGTGCCCAACCAGCCCGACATGATGATACCGACGCTGCCGGCATGGAAGAGACCGGGCAGCTTTTCGGACAAGTTCATCGAGACCGGCAGACCTTCGAATTTCGTGCCAAACGACGTGCCTTGGAAATGCGTCGTGTAACGCTCGATGGTGCGCGGCGTGGCGGCTTCCTTCCAGTCGATCTTGGCGCGCACGTCGGGGATGTATTTTTCGAGGGCAACGATGCTCTCCTCGATCATGCGCTCCTTCTCTTTTTCGTAGTCGGCCTCGGAAAGCGCGTTCCAGTCCGGATAACGACCGTTGAGCGAGGCGACCACGGTGTAGCGGTCGGAGCCCGGACGCGTGTCGGGGTAATAAACCGAAAACGTGCGGCTGGTCGTATTGAGCGAAGTGAGCTCCTCGTTGCTGTATTCGGGAGCCTCGGAGGTGAACACGAGGTCGCCGATGTGTGGGATCGACTCGCCCTTGCGGATGCCGAGATACACCTGGCATGAGCTGGTGTTGATGCGCACGGCCTTGGCCTGCTCGATGAAATCGGCGGGAAAGTTCTCTTCGCCGGCGAGACGGAAGATGGTGTTCTTGATGTTGGCGTTGGAGAGAATCGCCTTGGCACGGATGACGCGCCCGTTCTTGGCCACGATGCCGCAGGCGACCTTTTTGCCGTCGCGCTCTTCGACAAGGATCTTTTCGACGAGGACTTTTTTGCGCAGCTCGACGCCGTTTTTGCGCAGCTCGTCGGCCATCTTCTCGATCAGCACATCGGAACCGCCTTGGAACGTGAACACGCCCGCGCCCATGAAATTTGAAAACACGATACCGAAGGTGATGGCGGGATCGTCGAAATTGGAACCGTTGGCGTAGGAGATCGGCTCCATCAGCAGCCGGTGCACATCGGGACGGCCGGGGAAGAACCGGTTGAACATCTGCCCCGTGGTCTCGGTGTTGTTGTCGTAGTAGTTCATCGCCCGCAGGTGGTCATAAAAAGACTCAACCTGGGCCAGCGGTAGCTTGAACTGCTCGACGAGCACGCGGGTGTAATCCTCGCGGGTGAAAGTCGTCCACACATCCATCTGCGGATTCACGAAACGGACGTCCTTCAACTGGTGAATGGAGTCGGCGATTTCCTTGGTCCAATAGCGGCGGCAGCTCTTGATCATACCGCTCGGGAAGCCGTGGAGGGAAATGTCGAAGATGTGTCCGCCCTTGCGTGTAAACCACGTGGCGAGACCGCCGAACTGGTAGTGGTGCTCGAGGAGGAGAACCTTGTGGCCGGCTTTCGCGAGCACGTTGGCGCCCGTCATACCGCCAAGGCCGGAGCCAATGACGATCACGTCGTATTCATCTGCAACACCTTTGAGCCAGTCGTAAGCCATGAGGGGAAAGGAAACGAGTGAAGGCGCG
>DATHXF010000078.1:0-24601 GCA_035459785.1 Rariglobus sp.
TGGGAGCGCAAACCCGACGGCGTCATCACGCTTCAACAGGAAGCGGGTATCCAGTTCGTCCGCCTCGTCTCGCAAGAGCCCAACCAACTGGTGCTGATTTCCCAGACCGTCCCCGTTCCCGCGGACTTCAAAGGGCTCGTCGTCCAGGCGCGTTTCCGCACCGCCAACGTCAAATTCGGCAAAGACTTCCTTTGCGATGCGCGTGCGCGCTTCTCGTTTGTTGACGCCGCCGGCCAGCCGGTCGGGAAAGGTCCGGGCGACGTGATCTTCAACGCGAACGCCAAGGTGTGGACCGACATCGAGCGCAAGTTCCTCGTTCCCGAAGGCGCGGCCGCCATCAAGGTCAACGTCTGCCTCAACCGCCCCGCCTCCGGCACGCTCGATCTGGATGCGATCCGCCTCTCTCCGATGGACGAAAAAGAGGCCGCCGCTCTCGCGCAGGTTCCGTTGCTCGCCCAGCAGAAAAAAGCCGCCGATGAAGCCGAGGTGGCCCGGCTGCTCCAGCTGCCGTCCGTTTCCCGCGAGCTCAAGGTTTCGGGCAACAAGCTCGTCAACGATCAGGGCCGCACCGTGATTCTCCAGGGCGTCAACGTCCCCAGCCTCGAATGGTCGGCGAGGGGAGAGCAGGTCAACCGCTCCGCCAAGGTCGCCCTCGTCGATTGGAAGGCCAACGTCATCCGCGTCCCCGTTGCCAACAGCTATTGGTTCGGCCGCGGCAAAGGCGTCAAGGAGCCCGCCAACGATGCCGACGCCTATCGCCGCATCGTCGATGATCTGGTCAAAATCGCCGCCGGCCAGGGCGCGTATGTGATCCTCGATCTCCATCTCTTCGGCGGACCCCAAGCCAATGCCGTCGAGTTTTGGAAAGATGCCGCCGCGCGTTACGCCAACAATCCCGCCGTGCTCTTCGATCTCTTCAATGAACCCACCGGCATCACGTGGGATCTCTGGCAAAAAGGCGGACCCAAGGAGGTGACGGACAAAAAAACCAAGGAGGTCACCCAAGTCGAAATCGTCGGCATGCAGGCCCTCATCGACACGGTCCGTTCGACCGGAGCCCGCAACATCGTCATCGCCGGCGGCATGGGCTTCGCCTACGACCTCAGCGGAGTCCTCGAGGGACACGCGCTCACCGAGAGCGGTGGCAACGGACTCGTTTACGCGACCCATTTCTACAACTGGCACCGCGGTTGGGAAAAACGCTTTCTCCCGCTCGCTGCCAAATATCCGATCCTCGTCGGTGAGTTTGGCGCCGACGTGAAGAAAATGAACTTCATCCCCGCCAACCAGCAGGAGAATCCACTTACCTGGATGCCCGACGCGCTCGGCATGATTCAGAAATATCAGCTCAACTGGACCGCGTTCTCGTTTCATCCGGCGGCCTCCCCGGTGCTCATCAAAGATTGGACCTACGAGCCCACGCCGTTTTTCGGCGCCTTCGTGAAAGACGCCCTCGCCGGCAAAAAATTCGAGTCGGTAAAACTCCGCTGAGTTCGCGCCGGCCGGTTTCCGTCGCTGAAACTGAATGCATTAAGTGCTCGTTTCCAGCCGCCGGAGATCCCCTGATTTTAACTTTCCCCATGAGCCTCCGCCTCGCCTCGCCTTTTCAAGATCATGCCGTGCTCCAGCGCGACCAAACCCTCCCCGTCTGGGGCTGGTCCGCTCCCCACACCCGCATTCGCGTCACGCTCGCGGGCAACGAAGCCCACGGCCTGAGCAATGCGCAAGGCGACTGGCTTGTCCGCCTTCCCGCGTTGCCCGCCGGCGGACCTCACACGCTCACCGTCGAGGCTGCGGGTGAAAAGCTGACGATCACCGATCTCCTCGTCGGCGAGGTCTGGCTCGCCTCCGGCCAGTCCAACATGAACTGGACACTCGCCCAGAGCGTTCCGCTCACCACCGACGTCATCGCCACCGCCGATTTCCCCCAAATCCGTTTCTTCGACGTTGGCCGCCGCACCCACCTCGGTGCGCATCGCACGGTCGACGGCCAATGGAAGTCCGCCACTCCGGCCACTGCGCCCCAATTCTCCGCCGTCGCCTTCAGCTTCGCCCGCCGTCTCCACCGCGAGCTCGGCGTCCCTGTCGGTATCCTCAGCTCCTCGTGGGGCGGCACGATCATCGAGGCATGGACCAGTCGCTCCACGCTCGCCCACAACCCCGACATCGCCGCGTGGTTCGCCGGCTACGAAGCCCGCGCCTGGACTGCCGACCGCTGGAAGAACATCGGCGAGATGGGCCCCGACGGACGTATCGCCAACACCAACCTCCCCGCCGACCCCGGCCTCACCCAGCCGTGGCACACCGCCGATCTCGACGATTCTGCCTGGAGCTCCCTTAACCTCCCCGCGAACTGGCAGTCCACCGGTGAAAAATACTCCGGCGTCTTTTGGTTCCGCCTCACCTTGGAAATCCCCGTTGGCTGGGTCGGCCGCGATCTCCAAGTCCACCTCGGTGCCGCCGACAAGCAGGACATCGCCTACGTCAACGGCACCGAGATCGGCCGCACCGGCAAGGACCGCGAAGACCGCTTCTGGAACGTCCCGCGCACCTACACCGTTCCCGCCGCGCTCGTCACCAGCCGCCGCCTCGTCATCGCCGTCCGGGTGTATTCATTTCTCTACGACGGCGGCCTCATCGGCCCCGCCGAGGAGATGCGCGTTCATCCTGCCGGCGAACCCGCCGCCGCACTCCCGCTGGCCGGCACCTGGCGTTTCCGCTGCGAACACAACCTGGGCCTTGTCGTCCTCCCGCCCGCCAACCTGGGCCACGGCGAACCCAACTCGCCCCACATGCTCTTCGACAACATGATCGCCCCGCTCGTGCCCTACGCCCTCCGCGGCGCGATCTGGTATCAAGGCGAGAGCAACGAATCCGCTCCGCACCTCTACGCCCGCCTCCTCCGCGACTTGGTCGAGGACTGGCGCCGCCAGTGGGGACTTCCTTCGCTCTCGTTTCACACGGTGCAACTCACCGCCTTCCGGGCCCCGCAAGCCCACGAGCCCGACAGCAGCTGGGCCCGCATCCGCGAGGCGCAAACTTCGCTCCTCTCGCTCCCCGGCACCGGCATCGCCGTGATCACCGACCTCGGCGAAGCCGGCGACATCCACCCGAAAAACAAAGTCCCCGTCGGCGAACGCCTCGCCCAAAGCGCCCTCGCCCGCGACTATCACCGCGCCCTCGTCCCCAACGGCCCGCTGGCTTCCGCGTTCTCCTTCAGCGGTGCTTCCGCACGTGTCGCGTTTGCCGATACCGACGGCGTTCTCTCCACGGCCGACGGAACCGCCCCGCGCACGTTCTTCGTCGCCGGCACGGACAAAGTCTTCCACCCCGCGACCGCCCGCATCGAAGGCACCTCCGTGATCGCAACGAGCCCCGCTGTGTCTGCGCCGGTTGCCGTGCGTTACGCCTGGGCCGACAACCCCGAGGGCAGCAACCTCACCGGCGCCTCCGGCCTCCCCGCCAGCCCCTTCCGTTCCGATCGTTGGTGAATACCCCCGACTACGCTTCCCTCGTCGAACCCCGCCTCGGCAACACCATCGGACGCTGGATCTCCTTCGCGTCCGCCTGCCGTCCTCTGGGCCTCGTCGCCCTCTCGCCCGACACCCGCGTGAACGGCGACTGGGGCTGCGGTTATAATCTCGCCGACTCCCACATCGTCGGCTTCAGCCACATCCACGACTGGCAAAGCGGTGGACTCCTCGTGATGCCTGTCACCGGAAACGTTCCCGCCACCGTCGGCCCCGACGGCTTCAAGTCTTCGTTCTCCCGCGCGACCGAGATCTGCAAACCCGGCTACCATCGCGTCCACCTCGACCGCTACGGCATCACCGCCGAGCTCACTGCCACCGTCCGCGCGGGTGCCCATCGCTACACGTTTCCTTCTTCTGAAAACGCCGCGCTCCTCATCGACCTCGCCTCGCAATGCGGCCCCTGCGAGATGCCTTCCGCGAGCCTCGTGCAGCTCACCCCGCGCACGCTTGAAGGCCACGTCGTCAACGCGCCGACCATCCGCAAGCCCAAGCCTCACACCGTCTATTTCGTCATCACGCTCGATACCGACGCCACGCTCGCCCCCTTCGATCCCGCCCGCGTCCAAGCCCGTCTCTCCCTCGGCCGCCCCGCCGCCCCCGTAACCATCCGCGTCGGTATCAGCTATACCTCTCTCGCCGCCGCCCGCGCCAATCTCCAATCCGAAATCGCCGACAAATCCTTCGACGCCCTCCACGCCGAAGCGCACGCCGACTGGAACGACCACCTTGCCCGCATCGCCGTCGAAGGCGGCGACGCGACCCGTCGCGCGCGTTTCTACACCGATCTCTATTTCTCTCTCCTCGGACGCCGCACGGTCAGTGATGTCGCCGGCACCTACATCGACAACACCGGCCCCCAACCCCGCGTCCGCCAGATCCCGCTCACACCCGAAGGCCGCCCGTGCTACCGCCATTTCAGCTCCGACGCTTTCTGGGGCGCGCAGTGGTCCCTCGTTCCACTCTGGGCTCTCGTTTACCCCGAGCTCATCGACGAGTTCTGCCACTGCTTCATGGACATGCACCGCAACGGCGGGCTCATCCCGCGCGGCCCCGCCGGTGGCAACGACACGTTTGTGATGACGAGCGCGCAATCCACCCCGCTCTTCGCCTGTGCGCTCAACAACGGTCTCCACCGCCCCGCCGACACCGAGGAGGTTTACCAAGCCCTGCGCAAAAACCATTTCCCTGGCGGGCTCATGAGCAAGGCCGGCTACGAACACGCGACGTGCAAGGGTGGGGGCATCGAAGATTACATCGCCCTCGGCTACATTCCCGAAGACCTCCCGCCCGTCGGCTTCCACACCCACGGCGCCGCGCAGACCATCGAGCACGCCTACAACGACTGGGCGCTCGCCCAAGTCGCTCGTTCCCTCGGCCACACCGCCGACGCTGAACTCTTCACGCAACGCTCCCGCAACCACCGCAACCTCTTCGATCCCGCCGTCGGCTTCTGCCGCCCGCGCGAACGCGACGGCTCCTGGACCGAACCTTTCGATCCTTCGCAAAAGAAGGGCTGGACCGAGGCCAACGCCTGGACGTTCACCTATCACTCCGCGCACGACGTCCCCGGCCTGATCGAGTGCTTCGGTTCGCGCGAAGCCTTTGTCGCCCGTCTGGAAGAAGCGTTCGTCCTCTCCGAGAAGCAGAAGTTTTTCGCGCCGCGCGATCACCACAACCTCATCCCGCTGGACTTCGGAAACGAACCCGCGCTCGCCACCGCGCACCTCTTCCAACTCGCCGGCCGCCCCGACCGAACGCAGTTCTGGCTCCGACGCGTGATTGACACGATCAAAGCCGGCAACTCTCCCGAAGACACCTGGGGTGGCGACGAAGACCAGGGCATCATGGGCGCCTGGAACGTCCTCGTCTCCATCGGCCTCTTCAGCACGACGGGCGCGTGCGAAAGCCCCGCCCGCTACCAACTCACCGCCCCGCTCTTCGAGCGCGTGACGCTTCACATCAAAGACACCCGGTTTGTCATCACCGCCGCGAATCTCGATCCGTGCCAAACCGGCTACACCGAGAAGGCCACTCTCAATGGCAGTTCCCTCACCGAGCTCGAGCTTACGCATGCCCAGCTCACCACTGGCGGGATGCTTCACGTCACTCTCGCGGCTCAGCCGGCGGGGCTGAGCGCGTCACGTTAAAACAAAAAACCGGGGGTGCTTGGAGCACCCCCGGCCTGGTTTCCAGCCGTCAGACCTGCACGCTCAGCGCAGGATAAACTGCATGGCGTCGGCGATGACCGTGTCGTTGGCCCCGTCGTTGCGAACCGTGGCGTTGCCGGCCGTGCCCGTATTGAAGAAGTGGATGCCGAGCGAATACCACGTGTTGTTGTTCTGCTCCTGGTTGACGAGCGTGGTGACCGTTCCCGTGGCGCTGTTCACATCCATCGGCGTGTTGGTGGGGCGGTTCGTTCCCGCGACCCAGCGCGCATAGACTTCGTAGTAACCTGCCGTCGCGATGTTCGGCGTGAACCGCACGCTCCGGCCGCCGGTGGCGCCCGTGTTGCCGTCGTGCAGATAGTCCGTCCCGTAGTATCCCGGGGTGGTGGTGATCGAATACCAGGTGCCGGTGCGGGTGGCGGCCACGTTGTCGATGATGAGGGTGATCGCCTGCGGCGTGGTGGTGACCTGCGCGGTGTTGGCGCTCTCTCCGCCGCTGTTCGTCGAGGACACCACGTAGAAATACACGGTGCCGTTGGTCAGGCCCGTGTCCGTCCAGGTGGCGGAGGTCGGGCTGCCCACGGTCGTGTAGGGTCCGCCGCTGCTGGTGGAGCGTTTCACATTGTAGCCGGTCGCGCCGGAGACCGCCGTCCAGTTCAGGATGGCGCGGGTGTCGCCGGTGATCGCCGCCAGGCCGGTCGGTGAGGCGGGTGCGGCGGGCGCCGTGATGGTGAGCGTCTTCACGGTCGATTGTTTGGAGACGCCGTGTGAATCGTAGGTGATGGCGGTGACGGCGTAGGTGCCGGCGGCGGTGAAGACGGTGCTCGCCTGGTAGGGTGACGTGTCGTCGATGCCGACCTTGCCGCCGTTCACGTAGAACTCGACGTAATCGATGCTGTCGCCCGGGTTGGCATCGGTGGCGGTGGCGACGAGCGAGACCGTGGTGCCGGCGGCGAAGGTGCTGCCGCCCGTGGACGTGTTCACCGTGACGGTCGGCGTGGTGTTGGTGCTGATGACGCCGATGGTGATCTTGTCGAAATAAACGTCGCGGGCGACGCCGTCGGACGGACCGACGACGAAGCGGAAGCGCTGGATGCGCTCGGTGCCGTTCACGCCGGCGCTGAGCAGCGAGCTGAGCGGGATCTGGTAGCGCTGCCACGAGGTGGTGAGCGGCGAAATGCCGTTGAGGGCGACCCAGGTGCCCGTGCCGGTGTCGGCGCCGGAGTCCACGCCGGAGGCGTTGGTGGTCTTGCCGAGAGTCACCGAGGCGCTGGCGCCGGCGACGCTGGCCTTGGCGTAGAACGAGAGCACGTGGCCGGCCTGCACGGAGCGGCTGATGTCCACGCCGCCGACGGCGCCCGCGGTGAGCGGGCCGCGGATGTGGAGGCCTCCGCCGCCGCCCACGCCCGACGCCAGATTGTAGCTTACCTTGATCGAGTTCGGCGCGGTGTAGGAGCCGGTGGTGTTGGCGGTGTTGATGGTGACGGCCGCCGGATAACTGTAGGCGAAGGAGTAATCGGCGGTGGCGACGATGGATTCGTTATACAGGGTGAAGGCTTGCCAGTAGTTGGTGCCCGCGCCGCTCACGTAGTTCGGGAGGACCGTCTGCGGAAGCGAGGGCGCGCTGTTGTCCTTGCGCGGCAGCATCCGTGTCTCGCTGCTCTGGGTGATGCCGCCGTGCGACCATTGGGTTCCGGAGATCAGGCCGTTGCCGTTGTTCTTCATGTAGGAGAGCATGCGGTCGGTCACGATGTCCCAGTTCGCCTGGTCGGTCATGCAGGGGGAGGCGTATTCGCCGACGAGGCCGCGGACGTTGTTGGCCACGCACCAATCGACGAAGGGTTTCACGCGGTCCACGCCGACGTTCAGCGCGGCGGCGAGGGTGGAGTAGGGTTTTCCACTGCCGACGAGTTCGGCGGTGACGCTGGCGCCGTATTTCCAAACGCCCTCCTGGCCGCGATCGGTGTAGCAATGGGCCGAGTAGATGAGGTTGTTGGCGGAATCCGTGATGGAAAGCAGCTGGTAGCCGCTCGACATCCAACCTGAGGCGTGCGCCCAGGTGCCGACGGGCTCGAGGATGATGGCCGTCTTGGTGTCCACTTCACGAATGGCGTTCACCGCGGCTTGCAGGTGGTTGTTCCAGTCGGTGATGGAGATGCCGGCCATCGGCTCGTTCATGAGATCGTAGCCCCAGATCGACGGGCGGTTTTTGTAGCGGTCGGCGATGAGCCGCCAGGCGCGGGCGAACTCGCTCGCCGGCAACTGCGCGGAGCCGATGGAGTATTTGGTGCGCACGCCGCCGATGGTGAGATAGCGCGCTCCATAGTTATGCATATCGAGGATGATGCGCATGCCGCGCGCCTCCATGGCGGTGATCGAGGCGTCGAGCGCGGTCATGTCGGCGGCCCAGAGCGCGGGGTCGAGCACGCCGTTGACGTCATGCTGCACGCGGTCCCAGCCGAAGGGCACACGCACGAGCTCGATGCCGGCGGCCTTCGCCTGGTCGATCTCATCTGCGCGCGGATACCAATAGTCGAATCCCATGTCGCCGGGATACGAACCGTCGCCGCCAAATTCGCCGCCCGCGATGTTGGCGCCGATCATGGCGGGGGAGTCGGCCGATGCCGGATTAACGAAGGCGACAGCGAGACTGAACAGCAGGACAAACGAACGGGTGAGCGTTCGGCGTAGGGGTGCCTTGGGCAGTATTTTTGTTTTCATGTCAGGGGAAAAGCAGCGAAAAGGGCGTCCATTTCCGGGAGGAAATGGCAGGGGTAGGGGTAAAACGCGGTCGCAGGGACCGTTTATGAACTGCGCAGCGTCTTGATCTCGAAGCGGCCGAAGCGCAGGGCGATCCGGCCGTCTGCTTGCGCGGACAACGGGGCGGCTGAGCCTTCGATCAGGTCGCACTCGCTCCACTTTTCATGGTGCGGTGCAAAAGTGGTCTCGACCGCGTGATCGGTCACATTCACCAGACGCCAGATCCAGCCGCGTCCGTCCTCGGCCGGTTTCACGGCCGCCACTTCGATGGCGGGTGAGTCGATCGTCATGGCCATTGCGCGCGGCGATGCTTTGGCCGTGCCGGTCGCCACGTGCAGCGGCGTGTTGAACGCCCGCGCTTCCGCCGTGAGCTTCGCCGCGTCCACGGCGGCCGTGTGCGGACGCAGCGCGTAGCGGAATTCATGGCGGCCGATGTCGCCGTAAACCTTGCCGTCTTTGACGTTCGCCGTGTCGTCCTTGCCGATCAGCGCGGAGCCGGGATGCGGCACGCTGCGGAGGAGCGCCAGGTCGATCACATTGCCCTTCACGCGGAAGCCGTGCTTGCAGTCGTTGTAGAGCGCCACGCCGTAGTCGGCCTGCGAAAGATCCACCCACTGCAAAGCCGCGACTTCGATCTGCGCCTTCTGCACCAGCGTGTCGTCGTGCGTCGTGCGCCGGATGTGGCCGAAAGGGATTTCAAAGCGCGCTTCGTCCGCCTGCACCGCGACGGGGAAACGCACGCGCAGCATCGTCGCGGTTTCGCGCCAGTCCGCCGTCGTGTCGAACTCAAGCTGCTCCGCGCCCGCCAGCAGGCGGATCGTCTGGCGGATCTCCGAATTTCCATGCCGCCACACATTGCGGATCTCCGCGCTCGGTCCGTCCACGCGCGAGGTGGCTTCGGCAAGCACCGGCCGCGTGACCGGACGCCGCAGGTAGCCCCACACGTCCTTGTTCGAGAGGTCGTTTTCGAAATCCCATGCGTCGCCCGTGTCGGCGATGATCACGAGGTCGTTGCCCGCCGCGCCCGCCGCCAGCACGTCGCGCTGCGCGTGTTTGTCGTAGATCGAGTCGATGCGTCCGTCCGTCGCGAAGATCACGCGGAGGTTTTCGTTTTCCAGCAAACGCGGCGTCGCCACCGGCGGTTCGTAGCCCTCGGGATCGAGAGTGGCCGCGCCGAGTGCCGGCACGCTGGCGAAATGCCACGCGCCGTCGTGCCGCAGCCATTCGCGGCGCGCCCATGAGAGGGAATTGAACACCGTCACACCGTTCGCGAGCGCCGCGTAGCGCGCCGCCGTGAGCGTCTGCAGCTCGGCGAGGATCTGCGCGTAGCGCGCGTTGCATTCGTCATAGACGCGCTTGATCGACGAGCCCGGGAGGATGTCGTGAAACTGATAAAGCAGCACTTCCTTCCAGCAGCGGTCCAGCGCCTCCGTCGGATAGGGAACGCGGGCGCGCGTCGCCGCCAGATACGCCGCCCATTCCAGTTCGCGCAGCGCGATTTCGGCGCGGCGGTTGTTGCGTTTCACTAGGCCTTGTGTGGTCAGCGTGCCTTGATGGCGCTCCAGGTAGAGCTCGCCCTGCCAGATCGCAAACGCGTCGGCATCGCGGCTCCACGCCTCGAAAAACTCCGTCACCGTGCCGAACTTCACCGCGGGCAATCCCGGCAGGCCCGGCGCGCGCTTGAGTCGCTCCAGATGCTCGGCATCCGGTCCGCCGCCGCCGTCGCCGATGCCGTAAACCATCAACGCGTGATCGGACACCTCGCGCTCGACGTAGTCGTCGGCGATTTTGCGCAGCGAATGTGCCGCCGCGGGGCTGTTGTAGGTTTCCTCCGGCAGCATGTGCGTGAGCAACCGCGTGCCGTCGATGCCTTCCCAGTGAAACGACTGGTGCGGAAAACGGTTCACCGCGTTCCATGACAGCTTCTGCGTCATGAAATACCGGTGTCCGCTTTTCTTCAAAATCTGCGGCAGCTGACCGTGATAACCGAACACGTCCGGCTGCCAGCAATACTCGGGGACCACGCCGAATTCCTCGCGAAAAAACCGCGCGCCGTGCAGCACCTGGCGGACGAACGCCTCTCCGGACGGCATCGAGCAATCCGGTTCCACCCAGAACGTGCCCTGCGGCTCGATCCCGCCGGTGAGCACCGCGTCTTTGATTTTTAAATACAGCTCAGGCTGGTGCTCTTTGATCCAGGCGAAGAGCTGCGGCTGGCTGCAGCCGAAATGGTAGTCCGGATATTTTTCCAGGTTGTAGAGCACGCTCGCCAGCGTGCGCGCGCCCTTGCGGATGGTTTCGCGAACGGGCCACAACCACGCGAGGTCGAGGTGTCCGTGTCCGATCGCGTGCACCTGCAACGCGGGTTTGTCCTTCGATTCAAACCACGGACGCAGCCGGGCCCGCGCCGCCGCCACGGAGGCATCATCGGCGCAGTCGAGAGAGTCGTCGATCTCGGCCAGATCGAGAGCGAGCCGTTCAAGCAACGCATCGCCCGCCGGGAGCGTCTGCCAGAAGTCATGCAACGTCTCCAAGTCGTAATAAAGCTGCCGCACGTTTTCGCGCACCGTGCACAGCTCGGCCAGCGCCACGACGCCGCCGTCGGGCACCGAACCGAAGAGATCGTTGAACGCCGCGTCGGCCCACAACTCCACCCGGTCGTTGGCATCGACGGCTTCCGCCGGCACGCGATACACGGTCTTGCCGGGTGCGCCGAGACGGTGATCGAAGGTGGATTTGATGCAGGTCAGGCCCCGGACAGGCACGCCTTGCCGGTCCACGACGCACGCTTCACCATTGATATCGATACGCGCTATTAAAGCACGGGCATCGATTCCCAGGGGCAGGCGGGCAGTGAACTGCATCCAGGCGCAGTCGAAAAGCTGGCCGGCCCAGCGGTCGCCCACTCGCACTGCGACCGCGGTCCCGCTCATGCGGCGGGCGAAATCCACCGGCTCGGATGTCAGCCAGCGGGTAATCTCAAGTGATGAAATATGAGTAAATTGCGCTGACCGAACCTTTGCGGTAAGAGTTTCAATGCGTTCCAGGGACGCGCTGCTTGGTCCGAGATCGATGTTCATGCAGGGGGGATGGGCTTCGACGTTTGGTGTCTAAAAACGGGGGTTTAAGACAGCGCTAAAGTCTAGTGCTATGCATAAAGGCGTATTTGTCGATAATTTCAATCGATAAATAACCGTAAAATATAGCGCAATGAGCCGTTTCTCATGGTCTGCTATATAGTAGCTTGGCCGGACGGGAGGGCGGACCACCCCTCCAAGGCACGGGCTAAATGTAGCCGAAGCGGACGCGCACGAGGCGGCGCGTCCTTACCGGGCGGCATTCTGATCGTATAGGGGCGTGGCTCGTCCGTCCGCGCCCGCTTCGCTTACCGGTCCTGCGCGGCCAGCTTGTCGCGCGTGAGCTCCTCGAGGCGTTTGGTCGTGAGCAGGTTGAACTTGCCGCTGTTGCGGGTCGCGACCGTGGAGAGGCTTTTCTCCGTCGCCTCGGTTTTTTCGTCGGGCCCGGTGAAGAGGAAAATGTTCAACGAGGCGCGTTCGCGGAGCAGGCCGAACTGGAGCTTGGAGATGTGGTTGATCGCGTCGGAGAACTCGGCGCCGGCGACGCCCTCGGTCGCGCGCGTCACTTTGTCGGAGCCCGGCGTGTTCCACATCGGGCGGCCTTCCTTGTCGGTCCAGCCGGTGGTGTCGATCTTGAGGGAAAAGCCGGCGCGCTTGAGCGCGACTTGAAAATCCGCGTCGAGCACGCGGCGGATGTCACCGATGACGAACGGATCCTTTTTCTGGGCGACGAGCTTTTGGTTGATGGCGGCGAACTCCGTGCGGAGCTGGGCCAGCGCCTTGTTGCGCGCTGCCGCGATGGCGGGCAGGTCGTAGCCTTTGCGTTTCAGCTCGGCCACGTATTTTTCCTGCTCGAGCGCGCGGCGGTCGAGGTCGGCCTGCGCGGCGTCCACATAGCCGTTGCCCGCGCCGCCGGTGATGAGAAAAACCGTGTCGGGCTTTTGTTCGAGCGCGGCGTGGAGCGCGTTGATCCAGAACGCCGGGTGATAGGCGGGATCGAGTTTGAGGCTTTCGGCGGGCTTGTAGGTCCAGCGCGGCGAGGCGGCGGGGATCGAGCGCGTGCCGAGCGACTGGAGGTCGGCGTTGACGGGTTTGATCCACTCGAAGAACGACGTCTTGGTGGCGACGGTGGCGGGCTGGAGGGCGTCGGAGAAAAGCCGCACGTCGGGGCCGGCGAAAAACACGATGTTGAATTCCGCCGAGGGCGGCAGCGCGCTGACCAGGCGGGTGATTTCGGAACGCATGATCTCGAATGCGCGGAAGCCGCCTTTGCGGATGTCCATCAGGCTCGGGCTGATGTCCACGACGAAGACGATCTTGCGGACGCGCTGGTTGGTGATGCCGAGAAAACTCATGCTCATGAAGCCGCTGCCGCCGAGACTGCTTGAACCCAGGCCGGTGGCGTAGCCCGTGCCGGTGCCGGCCGCGCCCATGCCCGCGCCGAAGCCCATGCCGCTGAGGGAACTCGCGCCGACCGACGGGAGATCGGGCATGGCGGGAACTTGCAGCGCATTTTCCGCGGTGGAGAAAATGCGCGCGGCGGAGACGGGCGAGGAGCTGGCGGAGCCGCCGCCTTTGCGGGCGACCTGCAGGCGGTGCTCGACCTGTTTTTGTTCGACGGAAGGTTCGGAGTCGTTGGCGGCTTCGAAGGATTTCTTTTTCCCGATGATCTGTTCGCTGACGACGAAGTAGCCGGCGATGGCGATCAGGACGACATGCACGATCACGGTCACGAGCAGCGGCACGCTGGCCGTGATGCGTCGGTAAAGGCTGGGCTGGGGCTTGGCGTTGGACATGGGAAAGGCGTGGCCGCGTCCCGCTCCTTGCGGAGGCGGACGTGACTGGGAGCGGGACGGGTGCGTGCGGCGGGAGGCCGCCGCGGTTTTAGGCGATGGCTTCTTCGGTGGTCGCGTCGAACAGGTGGGCGGCGTCGATCTTCAGTGTCACCTTGACCTTGCGGCCGCTTTCAAAGCGGTCGGTCGGCTGGAAACGTGCGATGAAGTTGGTCGCCCCGCTGGTGAGGTAGAGAAACGTTTCGGAGCCCATCGGTTCGGAAACTTCCACGGTGACTTCGGCGGTGTGGAAAGGGTTCGGGGTTTCGAGTCCGAGCGTGTCCTGCACGTCCTCGGGGCGGATGCCGAAAATGATTTCCTTGCCGACATGGTTCGCGCCGAGCGCGGAGAGGCGCGGGTTGAGCGTGAACGTCAGCGGGCGGCCCGTGTCGTTTTTCTCGACGAACTCAAGCAGGCCGTCGGCGGCGCGCAGGGTGCCGCGGAAAAAGTTCATCGGCGGGCTGCCGATGAAGCCGGCGACGAAGATATTGGCCGGGTGGTTGTAGAGATCGAGGGGCGTGGCGACCTGCATGATGCGGCCGTCCTTCATCACGCAGATGCGGTCGCCCATCGTCATGGCCTCGACCTGGTCGTGCGTGACGTAAACCATGGTCGCGCCGAGGCGGCCGTGGAGTTTCGAAATCTCGGTGCGCGTGGAGACGCGCATCTTGGCGTCGAGGTTGGAGAGCGGCTCGTCGAAGAGAAACACCTTGGGCTTGCGCACGATGGCGCGGCCGACGGCGACGCGCTGGCGTTGTCCGCCGGAGAGCGCCTTGGGCTTGCGCTGGAGATACGGATCGAGCCCGAGCATGGCGGAGGCCTCGCGCACGCGGGCGTCGATTTCGGCGGGCGGCATTTTGCGCAGCTTCAGACCGAAGGCCATGTTGTCGTAAACCGTCATGTGCGGATAAAGCGCGTAGTTTTGGAAAACCATCGCGATGTCGCGGTCCTTGGGGAGCACGTTGTTCACGACACGGGCGTCGATGCTGATGGTGCCGCCGGAGATTTCCTCGAGGCCGGCGATCATGCGCAGCGTGGTGGATTTGCCACAGCCGGAGGGGCCGACGAGCACCATGAATTCGCCGCTCTGGATTTCCAGGTTGATCCCGTGGACGACTTTTACGTCGGGTCCGCCTGAGCCGGCGTAGGTTTTGACGAGGTCTTTGATGGCGACGGTGGACATGGGATTTTGGGGCAGGGGTGTTGCGGACGGACCGGAGGATCAGCGGGCGGACGAGGTGTAAGTCTGGATGGCGAACGCAGGGATGCAGACAGCGATGCGATCCGTGCCGCAGGCGAGCGTGAACTCGAAGACGTCGGGGCCAGGATTGTGCACGACGACGGCGAGCGTGCTGTCGGGATTGCGGAAGGCGGTGGCCTGCATGCCGTCGACGGGATTCTCGCACGCGATGCGGCGGGCGCCGGGGCGGATGAATTTGCTGAAGTGCCCGATGTAGTAGAACGAGCTTTGGAAGAGCACCTCCTGCGTGGCGGGATCGACGAGCACGGGTGCGTCGCAGAGATTGCCGACGTGGTTGGGGCCGCCCTTGATATCGAGGACGATGTTCCAGTCGATCCAGCCGCAGACGCCGTGGTTGAGGTCGCCGATGATGTTGCGCGCATAACGGGCGCCGCGGTCCCACTGGCCGGGCTTGGCGCCGCCTTCCCAGCAGCCCTCGGAGAACAGCACGTGTTTGTCGGGGAATTTTTTGAGCAGGCGCGAGGTGGCGGCGAAATCCTCGCTCACATACCAGTGGAGCGCGGCACCCCACACGAAACGCGCGGCGGCGGGATCGGCGAACACCGCGCCGGCGTAGGCCTCGAGGATGTCGCGGTTGTGGTCGAAAGAGATGATCTTCGTGTCGTGGTGCGCGGAGGCGGCGAGCACGGGGCCGAGGTGGTCGCGGATGAAATCACGCTCCTCTTCGGGCGAGTAGATGCAGGATTCCCACGGCTGGGTGGCGGCGGGTTCGTTCTGCACGGTGAGGGCCCAGAAATCGATGCCCTCCTCGGCGCGCATGGCTTTCAGGAAACGCACGTAGTAACGCGCCCAGGTGTCGCGGCAGTCCTCGCGGAGTTTTCCGCCGAGGAGCATGTTCGCGTTGGTTTTCATCCACGCGGGCGGACTCCACGGCGAGGCGAGGAAACGCAGGTCGGCACCGCCGACGGCGCGGGCTTCGTGAAGAAGCGGCATGACCCAGCGGCGCATGGGCTCGAGCGTGAAGCTGGCGAGTGCGTGGTCTCCGGGCGTGTCGGCGAGCGCCCAGCTGTTCACGGAGAAATCGCAGCTGTTGATGTGGGTGCGCGCGAGGTTGTAGGCGAGGCCCTCGGTCGGGTGGAAATACGCGCGCACCACCTCGGCGCGGCGCGCGGGAGGCAACTGGGCGAGGGCCCACGCGGAGGACTCGGTCAGAGCGCCGCCGAAGCCGACGATCTCCTGGAACGTGCGGCCGGGATCGAGCGTGATGACGGGCGTGAGCGTGCCGGTGTGCGGGCCGGACGGCAGCGGCACGGGCGCGAGACGGCGTCCGTTGTCACGGGCGGTTTCATGAAGGGTCCAGGTGCGGGCGGAAGCGGTCATTTGACGAGAAAAGGAAAGTTGTCGGCGCTGGCGCCGCCCTTGCCGTCGCGGACGATGCAGAACACGCGGTAGGCGCCGGGGCGCGAAGGCGTGCGCATCTGGAGGACCGGGCCGCCGCCCTTGACGATGCACTCGGGAAGGGCGGGCGGGGCGGACTCGTGGTCGCCGCCTTCCTTGCGATCGGTGCTCTCGGCGACGACCTGCCAGTCGTATGAAAGGGTGTCGTTCTCGGTGTCGCTGGCGGCAACGGTGACCGTGGCGGCGGTGCCCGGGGCGATGTCCTTTTCTTTGAACACGGCATCGATTTTCTCGATGCGCGGGCTGCGGTTGGCGGGCCATTTTTTTGTCCACGCGAAGGACATCGCGTCAACCGACGGGAGCTTTTCGCCGGAGGCGAGGAACATGCCATACCACGTGGCGGTGGTTTCCTGCTTGTTGCCCCAGAGAAAAGCGAACGTGCCGAGGCAGCGGCCTTCGCCGTCTTCCATGACGGTCGAGTGCGTCGTGTAGTAGCTGGCGGCCTTGTTGCGGCTGCTGGGCTCCAAGGGGGCGCGCCACGAGGTGGCAGCGACCTCCCAATGGCCGACCGGGCCGAATTCGGTGAGGAGGAACGGCTTCTTCCAACCGGCCTCTTTGATGGCCTTGCCCACGCCGGGGGCGGATGCGTAGGCGTTGACGCCGAGAATATCGAGCTCGGTGTAGTTCGCGATGAGCGAGCGGACCTTGGCGGTGGCGGCGCCGGCGATGACGGTGACGACGGGATGGTTGGGGTCTTCCTCGCGGACTATTTTGGCGAGTTCGTTGAGCTCCTTCCACACGCGCACGTCCTGGCCGCTGCCGCTGGGGCCCTCCATCTCGTTGCCCAGGCCCCAGACGAGCAGGGCGGGGTGGTCTTTGTATTTGCGGACGGTTGCGCGGACGGTGTCGCGCTGGCGTTTCACCTGCGCGGGATCGCCGTAGTTGAAGCCGTGGCGCTCATGCTGGATCCAGATGCCGGCCATGACGGTGAGGTTGAGCGCCTGGCAGCGATCGAGGAGGTTTTTGCCATTCTGCTGTTTCTCGAGCTGCTCCGCGCCCCAAGTGCGGATGGTCGTCGCGCCGAGCTGGCTGGCGATCTCGAGACGGCTGTCGCCGCCGATGCCGCGAAGCTCGTAAGGCTGGCCGTTGCGGGTGAGCGAGAAGTGGCCGCGGCCGTCATCGACGACCTTCACGACGGAAGGCGCGGCGACGAGCAGGGATGACGAGAAGGCGAGGGCCGACAACAGCCCGGACAGGCGGAAGGGGGAGGGGCTCATGGTGGCGGCATTTGTCCGAAGTCGAGGCGGTTTGTAAAGAAATATGTGCATAAAATTGCATGACAAGCGGGCGAAATTGGGATTTAAGTCAGGCATGTCGAATCCCCAGACCGCCGCGCGAGCCGTGGCCCAGAATGACGTTTACTCCGTTCGTCCGGGTGTTGTGGTTGCCGAGGGCAAGACCATGCGAAACATCAACCAGCACCTGATCTCCGAGCGTTTGAAGATTTCCCGTTCCACGGTGTCGCGGTGTTTCACCAACCATCCGGGCATCAATCCCAAGACGCGCGCCAAGGTGTTCGCGCTGGCCTCGAAGATGGGTTACTCGCACCCGGAGAAGCGCGTGACGGCGGGCGGCGGAGGCAAGTCCACGGCGCGCCGCGTGGCGTTCGGCGTGCTGATCTGCGTGGACCTGCCGAATTTCGAGCAGACCGCCTACGGCAATCCCGGCCAGGAGCTGCTCAACGGTCTTTCCGAGATGGCGCGCGCCGGCCATGTGCGTCTCGACTTGCATTTCGTGCGTCCGCAGGACCTGCACCTCAACGGTCCGTCCTATGCGAAAATCTTCAGCGGACGCCGCCGCCAGTGGGACGGCGTGGTGCTGATCTATCCGTTTCCCAAGACCGTGGTGGACGAGCTCATGGCACGTTATCCGGTCGTGTCATTGGTCGAGCAATACGGCACTACTCCGCTCAACTGCGTGGACGTCGATCATCACCGCGGCATGACCCGCGTGGTGGACCGCCTGCATGAACTCGGGCACCGCAAGATCGGCTTTTTCACCTGGCGCTACCCCGTCGAAGCGAGTTGGGCGCTGCGCCGCTACAGCGCGTTCGTCGAACGCATGGTCGCGCTCGGCCTGCCGGTCGATCAGCGGGATATCCTCAATGTCGGTCCGCGTGGGGGCATGGATGTGCCCGAGTCGCATGCGCGCGTTGCGGAGCGCACAAAAGCCGGCGTCACCGCCTGGGTGTGTGCGGCGGACCACCAGACGTTCGAGCTGATTCCCTACCTTCAGGCCGAGGGTCTGTCCGTGCCCGGCGACGTGTCGGTCGCCGGCTTCGACGGCCTGGCGAGCCCCGCCGCGCTGCCGACGGTGACCACCGTGCAGATTCCCTACCACCAGATCGGCGTCATCGGCGGCAAGCGCCTGCTTGATCTCGTGAACAAGCGCTTCGATGCCGCGCAGCACATTCTGCTGGATTGCGAGCTGCGTCCCGGCGAGACCATCGGTCGCGCCCGGACGACGGCCTGACCCCGCCCCGGTGCAACCAACTCTTCCTGATAAAACACGGTTCCCGGTGCATCAGGTTGCATAAAATTGCACTTTGAAATTGACTCGGATGTTTTTCCCCTCCCTGCTTTTGGGCAGGACGCCCCTCATTCCCCGGTCCTTGTTTAACCCTCCTTTGTTTCCCATGAAAAAGCTCCCATTGGCCCTGAGTTTCCTGTGCGCGGTTACGGCCGCTTCTTTCACCGCCAGCGTGCATGCAGCCGAGCCGGCTGCTCCGGCGGCCGCTCCCGCCGCCCCGTCGTATGATTTCGGCGACCAGACCTCGACGACCCTGACGACCAAGGCCTGGAAGGCCTACGAATCCAACGACCTCGCCGCCGTGAAGGCCTACGCGGGCCGTTGCACGCAGCTTTACGAGGCCACCGCGTTGACCCAACAGGGCGCGCTCACCGGTCCGGTTTCCACCGCCGACGCGGCCGCCGTTCATGCCAACTGGGCGCTCAACGACGTCGGCACCTGCTATTTCATCCTCGGCCAGGCCCTCGAAAAGGCCAGTCAGTCAGCCGACGCGATCAAGGCCTACAAGGTTGTCGCCGAGAAACTCCCCCAAGCGAAATGCTGGGACACCAAGGGCTGGTTCTGGAGCCCCGCCGACGCCGCCCGCAGTCGCGTCAAGGCGCTCGAGTTCGACGCTGTGAAGTGAGTCGCCATCCGCGCTCCCGCCATCCTGATTGATTGAAGTGCGCGGCCCCGGGCGCGCGCACCTTTTCACTGCCTCACCGCCCCTAGGTTTCCCCTCCCGCGCGACGGATTTCCGTCCTCCGCACGCCTTTTCCATGGTCAAACTTTGCGAACGCATACGCGCCTTTCTGCAACTCACCACGCCCGCCGTGTGGGTGCTGCTGGTGCTCGCCGTCGCGGCGTCCACCTACGTGGCCATGCGTCCGCGCCACCGGCTTGAGGGCGGCGTGTTGTGGACCTTCTCGCGTCCGCATTCCCCCGGTTACATCCCGGTCCTCGCCGAATGGAAGCGCGAGTATCCGGAAAAGCCCTACGAACTGGTGCTGCTCGACTACAACGCGCTGCAGAACCGCATGCTCTCCGGTTTTCTCTCGGGCACCCCGGTCGCCGACCTGATGGAGGTCGAGCGCAACATCGCCGCCCGCGCCTTCACCGGTCCGCTCGATGACGTCGGCTTTGTCGACCTCACCGACCGCCTCAAGGCCGACGGTTTGTTCGACCGGCTCAACGCCCCGTCCTTCAGCCCGTGGACCTCGCGCGGCCGCATCTTCGGCCTGCCGCACGACGTGCATCCTGTGCTGCTGGCCTACCGCGCCGACATCGTCGAGGCGGCCGGCATCGATCTGAGCAAGGCCGACACCTGGGCCAAATTTTTCGCCGCGATGCGTCCGCTGATGAACGACACCGACGGCGACGGCCGCCCTGATCGTTTCATCATCAACTTCTGGGCGACCAACGCCCAGGCGATCGAGATGCTGCTCATCCAGGCCGGCGGCGGTTTCTTCGACGCCAACGAACGCCCCGCGCTCGACACCGAGATCAACGCCCGCGTGCTCGCCAACCTCGCCACGTGGAGCGCCGGTCCGGCCCGCGTGGCGGTGGACGCCCCGGAGTTTTCCGCCGCGGGCAACGCCCTCAAGTTGAACGGCACGGTCCTATCGGCGCTCACGCCCGACTGGTTGACCGGCGTGTGGAAGACCGACCTCGCGAACCTCTCCGGCAAATGGAAACTCATGCCGCTGCCCGCGTGGGAAGCCGGCGGCCGCCGCACGTCGGTGCAGGGCGGATCGATGCTGGGTATTCCCAAGACCACGCGTGATTTCGAAGCGGCCTGGGCCCTCGCCAAGCGCCTGTATTTCGCGCCGGACCACATCGAGTCGTTCTACCGCCAGAGCAACATCATCTCGCCCTTGCGCGACTCGTGGACGCTGCCCGTCTTCGACGAGCCCGACGCCTATTTCTCCGGCCAGCCGGTCGGACGTCTCTTCATCAACCAGGCGCCCAATGTCCCCCCGCGCACATCCTCGCCCTACAACACGCTGGCGCTGGACCGAGTGACCAACGTGCTCGTCACCCTGACCGACCGCGTCGCCGCCGGACAGATCACGAATCCCGAGGAACTGATCCCCGAGGCCCGCCGTCTTCTCGCCGAGGAACAGCGCCAGGTCGCCCGCCTGATCAACCGCAACGTCTTCCTGAGTCCCGCCAAAGCCCCATGAAACCCTATCGCGCCGAGCCCAAGTGGATTCCCTGGCTCTTCCTTTCGCCGTTTCTGGTTACGATCACGGTCTTCCTCGCCTGGCCGCTCGTGCAGTCGATGCTGATGTCCTTCCAGCAGACCTACGGCCCGAAGACTTCGTCGTGGGTCGGCTTCGCCAACTTCAAGTTTCTGCTGAGCGACCCGCTGTTCTGGAAGGCGCTGCGCAACACCGCGCTCTTCGCCTGCGGCTCCGTCTTCATCCAGCTTCCGCTGTCACTCGGACTCGCGCTGCTGCTCAACCGCCCGGGCCTGCGCGGACGCGCGTTTTTCCGCCTCATCTTTTTCGCGCCGTCGCTGGTGGGCCTCGTCTTCGTGGGTCTGCTCTTCGGCCTCATGTTTGAAAAGCGCAGCGGCCTCGTGAACACGCTGCTCCACGCGATGTTCGCGTCGTTCAACCCCGAGTTCGCCTGGTTGCAGGAATACGTGATGC
This sequence comes from Rariglobus sp., assembly GCA_035459785.1. Lineage (GTDB taxonomy): Bacteria > Verrucomicrobiota > Verrucomicrobiia > Opitutales > Opitutaceae > Rariglobus. The sequence goes on from DATHXF010000078.1 coordinate 21,189, forward strand.
CGTCGCTGATCATCGCCGCGCTCTGGCTCTACGTCGGCTTCAACATGGTTTACTTCCTCGCCGCGCTGCAAAACGTGCCCGAGGAACTCATGGAGGCCGCGAGCCTCGACGGCGCGGGTCCGTGGCAGCGTTTCCGCCACGTCGTGCTGCCGGAAATCCTGCCGGTGGTTTCGTTCGTTACGCTGCTTTCGCTGCTCGGCAGCTTCCAGCTTTTCGAACTGCCCTTTATTCTTCTCGGCGGCCCCGGGCCGGACAACCGCGGTCTCACCATCGTCATGTATCTCTACCAAACCGGCTTCGTGACCGGTGACCTCGGTTACGCCAGCGCCATCGGCTGGATGCTCGCGTTCATCCTCGGCAGCTTCGCGCTCGTCCACCGCCTGTGGCTGAAGAAGGAGGAAGCGTCATGAGCACCCCCGCGCTGACTCTCGCCCGCCGGAAGAGCCTCATGCTCATTCCGGTTTACGGCATGCTGGTCTTCTTTGCCATCATCACGCTGATTCCCTTCGCGTGGCTGCTGTGCGCCGCGTTCAAGTCCAACACGGACTTCTTCTCCTCGCTGTTCCTGCCCACCGGCGACGGTTTCCTCGGGGTTGACTGGGGCCGGCTCACGCTGGGCAACTTCAAAAAACTGTTCACCGAGATTGGCATCGGCAACGCGATCATGAACTCGGTGTTCCTCGCTTCGACAATGGCTCTGATCGCGACCTTCTGCTCGGCGCTGGGAGGCTACGCGCTGGCGAAGTTCCGCTTCCCCGGACGCGACTGGGTGCTCGCGCTGGTGTTCGGCGCGCTGGTCATTCCCGGACCGCTGCTCCTCGCGCCGGGCTACAAGCTCATCTACCAGCTCGGTCTGCTCGATACCTACGCCGGCCTGATCCTGCCGGCCATCGCGCCCGCCTTCGGCATCTTCCTCTTCCGTCAGGCCATGATGAACGCCGTGCCGACCACGCTCATCGAGAGTGCGCGCATCGACGGCGCGGGCGAGATCCGCATCTTCTTCACCATCGTGCTGCCGCTCGTGCGACCGATGATCGGCGCGTATCTGATGATCACGTTCCTCGGGACCTGGAACAATTTCATCGGCCCGCAGATCATCATGCAGAGTTCCGACCTGTTCCCACTTTCGGTCGCGATCAACCAGCTGCGCGGACTCTACGGCGTGGACTACGGCATGATCATGGCCGGCACGCTCGTCTCGATCGCGCCCGTGCTCTCGCTTTTCCTGCTGCTCCAAAAGGAATTCATCGCGGGACTCACCGCCGGCGCCGTCAAAGGCTGAGAGCGGGGTGGACGGCGATAAGAGCCCTGTCGCTTCGCTCGGTAACCGAGCGCCGTCTGCACCGTCAGCTCGCAGACCGCGCCCGGAGGTCACGGTCCACCTTTCTATCAGTATATTCTTAACGAAATGGAATCAGGCACCCCATGAAGATCTTACCCCAAGCGTTGCTCCTGTCCGTGGTGTTGAGCGGCGCGAGCCTGCCGTCGCTCCACGCGCAGGACGCCGTTCCCGTCGGCAAAGGTTCCTACGCCGCGTTCCCACCGCCCGGCACCGCCAAAGGCAAGGCCGAGGAGATGAACAACCGTCCGCTGTTCCTCGTGAACGCCGACGAACGCCCGATCCCGACCAACAAGTGGTGGACGCAACTCGTGGTTTCCCGTTTCGCGAAAGAACTCTGGGCGTATCCACTCCGCGTGGACCCGAGCGAGAAGGGACTCGCGCTCTATTATCCGCAGGAGTGGAAACGCGAAGGCAACGGACCGGTGTGCGACCTGCCGCTCACGGTCACCGGCAAAGATTTCATGCCCGCCGATTCGCGCGCGAAAGACTGGTCAGACTGGCTCGTGTCGTTCCGTCTGGGTGAGACAACCGATCGCTTCGTCGACGTGACCATAGGCGAGGGCATGCCCTATGTGTGGCTCGAATATCGCGGCGTGCAGCCCGTGCTGCGCCTGCCCGACGACAAGGGCGTGCCGGTCACCGCGACCTTCTTCGACCGCGCGGGCCGTCCTGCCACGCTGCCTGTCTCGGGTGACTGCATGGGCATCACCTATGGCAACCGCAGTTACGGTATTTTCGCGCCCGATGGCACTCGGTTCGCGACAGACAACGGCACGATCAGCGTGACCTTCGCCGGCAAGGATTCGTATCTCGTCGTCTGTCCGCTGCCGACGCCCCAGGCCCTCGAATATTTCCACACCTACGCCTACGCGATCCCGCGCGACACCCGCGTTTCCTGGAACTACGAAGCGGCCAAGGCCCGGGTCGTCACCACGTGGAAAATCACCGCGCAACCGCTCAAGGGCGCCAACACGCAGGTCGTGCAAGGCTGGTTGCCGCACCACTACCGCGGCACGACGCAGACGCTTGCGTTCAACGCGCTCGAATATCTCACGCCGCGCGGAAAACTCCGCTGCGCCGCGGGCAACGAGTTCACCATCGCGTATCCGTTCACCGGCGTCCTGCCGAACCTGCCCGCGCCGAAGAAAACCGGTGGCCCGCACGACTACGATCCGGCGCGCATGCAAGGTTACCTTGCCGACATCGCGGCCAAACCAAAGTTCGGCGCCGACACGTATTGGGGCGGCAAGGACATCCTCCGCTTCGGCCAGGGCGCGCTCATGGCGCAGCAGACGAAAGACGCGTCCTTCGCGGCGTTTCGTGACGGCTTGCGCACGGGCATGGCCGACTGGTTCACCTACGCGCCCGGCGAGAAAGACCACTTCTTCACAAGTTATCCGAAGTGGAAGGCGCTGATCGGCATCAACACGAGCTACGGCTCCGAAGGATTCAACGACCAGCATTTCCACTACGGCTACTTCACCTTTGCGACCGCGCTGCTGGCGATGCACGACCGCGCGTTCGCGGCCGATTACGGACCCATGGCGACGCTCGTGGCCAAGCAATACGCCAACTGGGACCGCGCCGACACGCGCTTCCCGTTCATGCGCACCTTCGATCTTTGGGCGGGTCACTCCTGGGCGGGCGGCACGAGCAGCGGCGGCGGCAACAACCAGGAATCCTCCTCCGAAGCGGTGCAAAGCTGGGCGGGGTTGATCTATCTCGGACAGGCGCTCGACGATAAAGCCATGACCGCCGCCGGTATCATGGGCTACGCGATGGAGACGCGGGCGACGATGGAGTATTGGTTCAACGAAGGCGGTGACGTGTTTCCGCCGCAGTGGAAGCATCCGGTCACCGGCATGGTCTGGAGCGGAGGCAATGTTTACGGAACCTATTTCACCGGCGACCCCGCGTGGATCTACGGCATCCAGTGGCTGCCGGCCTCGCCGATGTTGTCTTACCTCGTGCGCGATCCGGCGTTCGCGCGGAAGTCCTACGAAAACATGGTGAAGGATTATGATGCCAACGAGCAGCGCGACGCCGCCAAGACGCCGAAGCCCGGCAAGAA
>DATHXF010000079.1:0-24173 GCA_035459785.1 Rariglobus sp.
ACGTGGACCGACAACGCCACCAATGAAACCGGCTTCACCATCCAGTCCTACAACGGCTCGACGTGGAGCACCTACGCCACCGTGGCGGCGAATGCCACGACCTACACGCGCACCGGCCTCAACATGCCGTCCGGTCCCTACACCCTGCGCGTGATCGCCACCGGCAGCGCCGGCAATTCGGCGCCGTCCAATCAAGTGACGCTCAGCATCCCCGCTCCGCCCGCCGGCCCCGCCGGCCTGACCGCGACTCCCGGCACCGGACAGATCGCCCTGTCGTGGAATGCCGTCAGCGGCGCCTCCAACTACAACATCAGCCGCGCCACCGCCAGCGCCGGTCCGTATTCGGTAATCAAATACAATCAGGCCGGAACGACCTACGCCAACACCGGAACCACGGCCGGCACGACCTACTACTACAAGGTCTGCTACAACGTCTCCGGCTCGGGCTCCAGCAATTACGCCGGCCCCGCCTCCGCCACATCCAACTGACCCTTGCCAACGCACACAGGGGGCCGGGCAAATAACGCCCGGCCTCCTCGCGTCGCCCGCCGCCAGGCTTACTTGCGCGAACCCATCACAATGCGCAGCACATACCACAGAAGCAGCATGACGCCCGAGAAGAGCGCCAGCGAAGCCGCCACATGCTGGTTGGTGCGGTAGTGGTGGATGATGTTCGACGTCGTGTGGAGAATCGAACCACCCGCGAAAAACACCATGACGGCGGCAAAAAGCAGCCCCAGGGTGAAACCGAAGAGCATGCTGCAAACGATCACGCCCATCGCGATGAACCCGCAAACCGTGAGGATGCTGCCGAGGAACGAGAAGTCCTTGCGCGTGATGAAGGCCGTCGCGGTGATGCCTGCAAAAAGCAATCCGGTGATGATGCCCGCAATCGGGATCACCGACGCGTCGCTGCGATAGGCCGCGATGTAGAGCAGCGGCAGAAAAATGACCGCCTCGGCCACGACAAACAGCCCCAGTCCGAGATATTGCATCGACGGTGCGGCATCTGACCGCGCGAGTTTGTCGGCAATCCACGACACGCCCATGAAGGCCGCCAAAGTCAGCAGCCAACCCATGCCGCCAAGCATGGCACCGATCAGGTTTTCAATGCCCGGCGTGCGCAGCAAAATCGTCTCCAGCACCACAAAGGCGAGAATCGCCCCGGCGAGATGCAGATAGGTGCGGCGGATAAACAACGCGCGCTCGGACGGCTCGGCGTCGGCGGCGACCACAAACGGATTATCACGGGTATAGCTCATAGGAATGTGCGGTTAAAAATGAATGAACGGGATCACCGGAACTGTTGTCCACCCCGGCCCTCGCCGACAACTGCAAATCACGCGCGTGACGTAGACTGTTGTTCATCGGTCCCCTCAAAAGATCAACCGACGCGGGCCTCGGCGATGATCATCGAAAGACAGGCCGCGAGATCCGCCCTGTTTGCCGGACTCATCAGGCTTCCGCCCATCCTCGGATTGATTTCAAAAACCATCAACCGCCCCTCGTCATCCCACGTGCAATCGACGTTGCACGGCCCCGAATACGCCAACGGCAAAAGAAGCGTTTCCAAATCCTTGAAAACCTTAGCGGGAATCGTTGCACGACTCAGCGTGCATTGAGGAGAACCCGCCGTTCGTATGTGCTGCTTTTGAAATCGGTAAGCGTAAGCCGCATGCCAGAGAATGCGCCCCTGAACGCATACGCAGTGGACCACATATTCCACGGTGAAAGAGACCACGGCCTGCGCGATCCAAGAATGACCTGCAAACAACCCGCCCTTCACAATCCTCCGTGCTTCCTGAGATGATACGGCCAGTTCCACTCCTTGTCCGCCATTCAAGTTGGTGCGCTTGATGACACAGGGAAAGATGGCGCTCTCGATTGATTTGTAGGTGACCGGGCACAAATGCCCCAGCGCCTGTTTCTCGACGTAATCGGCAAAACGCCCCTTGTCGCCGAGCACCTCCAAAGCCTCCTGAGACGGGGCCAGTGCCACGTATTTCCGCGGACGCCCGGCGATGTGAGGCTCCATGAGGGGAATGACCACGACGCGTCGTCCCCACCTGACTGTCAGCGGAACCGTCTTCCGATGTGAGGAAAAATTCAGCACGGCAAGAACGGTCGGTATGTCCTTCCAGACCGGAGCCGAAGCAGCCAGCGCCGCCATCCAATCCGCGCTATGAACACCCCAAATCATCACGATCACGTCCTTCTTTCGGGCAGCTCTGTAAAAAAAATGAATCAAACGACGCATGCGGCCACAGTAACCAACTCTGCGGCAACAATGTCAGCCCGGGAAATGTTCGTTTTTGAGAATCCGTGACGAACTAAACCCTCCCGGGCTGACCGCTTGGATGGTGCCCGTTTCAGTCCCTGCCAATCTGAAAAGCAATGGCCGCCCTCGGTGGGCTTTGCCTCAGCTCTTTTTCTTCGCGACGGGTTTCTTCTTCGGCTGCGACCTGCGCTTGTGCAGCACGACCATGTTGCCGTCGGGGTCGCGCACGCCCACCATGCGGCACGAGGGAAAATCCAGAGGGCCGAGCGCGAATTTGATCTTCTTTTTTGAGAGGTGTGCGACCGCCGCATCGAAATCCACTACCTCAAGCGCAGCCGTGGTGCCCTTTCTGGAGGGCTGCCACTGTTCGGGCGCGCAACCCACGGTGAGAGTGCCTCGGCCGATGTCGTATTCGATGAAGTTCTTCGAAAGCACCCGCGCGGGTTTCCAGCCCAGCACGCCTTCATAAAATTTTCGCGCCTTGGCCATGTTCGTCACGGCATAGGCGGTAAACGCGATTTCTTTATATTGGATCATGGGATCGGGGGTTTAGCGTGACGGACCTGTTGATCCGCCTGCGGTTCCCCTGCCCTCCTGATCGGCTAAGCCCCGATCAGCCCTTGATCGTCGGAACGTCAATCCCGAGGGCCGTCGCGAGATCGGTCAGGTGCTCCTGCTCCTGGGCAATAATCTGCCGCAAGGCTTCGCTTAGCGCGTATTCTCCCATCGCCTCCGCCTGACGGATGCGCTCGCGGTAGGCGATGATCGTGACGCGTTCGCTTTCCATGTCGAAACGCAGCATGTCCTCGGCATTTTCGGACATCTTGACCGGCAGCGGCGTCGTCACCGGCGTGCCGTTGAAATAGTCGATCTGCTTGGTGATCGCGATGGCATGGGCGAGCTCCTCCCCCGCGTGTTTTTCCAACTCGGCGGCTATCGCGATGAACTTCGCGCCTTTGATCACCTGGCTGTAAACCGTGTAGGCGATCACCGCCTGATACTCGCGGGCGAGATCCTCGTTGAGGAGTTTGACCATCTGTTCGCGGCTGATGACTGACGAAGCGTTTTTCTTCATGGGTATGAGGGCTATGCCCATCACGGACCCGGCTTGCCGCCACCGGTTCGGCGGTTTCTTCGAAAGTAAGCGCGTCGCGCTCTTTATTTAGTCGCGCAGGCGCACGCGCTCCGCACGGATGGGCGCTCCGAGCAGTTTCTCGCCGCGCGCCGCGAACCACTCCGGATCGTCGGTCGTGCAAAACCTCCGCGTGCCGCCGCGCGTGAGTTTCACTTCCTGCTCCGGATGCCGGCGCATCCAATCGGCCAGCCGCTCGGCGACGAGCGCACCTTGGTCCAGGATTTCCGTCTCCACCGGCACAATACGGCGCAGCGCGGGTAGCAGCAGCGGATAATGCGTGCACCCGAGCAGCATCCGTCGCGGCGCCTCGTGCGGCGGCAGCAGCGGCGCGAGCGCCTTGCGCAGAAAAAACTCCGTCCCCGGTCCGTCGAGCTCGCCCGCCTCGACGAGCGGCACCCACAGCGGACACGCCTGCTGCACCAGGCGGATGCGCGGCGCGAGTTTGCGCAGCTCGATGCCGTAGGAATCCGATGCGATGGTCGCCTCCGTGCCCAGCACCGCCACGAGTCCGTCGGTCTCCGCCGGCGCGGTCTCGTCCGGGATCGCCACCGTGCCCACCGGAATGCCCGCCAGCGCCTCCACCGAGGGACGCACCACGCCGAGCACGCGCCGGTCCGGCCAGCGCTTCGGCAGGTGCAGTTGTTGGATATTGCGCAACGCGCGCGCTGAAGAGGTGTTGCAGGCCAGCACGACCAACGGACAACCCTGCGCAAACAGCCACTCTACCGCCTCAAGCGTAAATTCGTTTACCACCTCGGCACTGCGTGCGCCGTAGGGCGCCCGCGCGCTGTCGGCAAGATACAGGTAGTCGTAACCCGGCAGCTCGCGCAGCAACGCCGAGAGCACCGTGAGCCCGCCAAACCCGGAATCAAAAACACCGATCATGCGCCTGCGGACCTAGCGAACGCCCCCGGCAAAGCAAGCCGCGCGGGCAAACCTCCCGTCCATCCGCCACCCGTGCCACCCGTGATGGGAGAACCGAAAACTTCTGGGTTGCCACCCGTATGCTTCTTTCGGAACTTTCCCGCTCCTTTTCGTTCCCAGATAATCTCCGCTAATCACCTAACCATATCATCATGATCAAAACGTCCCTCCGCGTTCTCCTCCTCAGCGCCACCGTCCTCTCCGCCTCCCTCTGGGCCGCGGAACCCGCCGCCGCTCCCAAGGAGCAGAAGCTCCTCAAGGTTTGCACGCTGAACACCGCGCAGGCCAACAAGGAATTCCAGGCCAACGTGCAGCTCGTGCAGGCCCAGCGCCAGCTGGCCATCGAGGCCAACGCCGCCTTCGAGAAAGAGACCGACACCAAGAAGAAGGCCGATCTCAAGAAGAAGCTCGATGCCCTCCTCGCCAAGCTCAACGAGAACAACCAGAAGATGATCAAGACCTATGGTTTCTCGCTCGAGCGCTCCTACACCGTCTCCATCGAAAAGGCCGATGTCTACATGCTCGTGACCAACGAAGAAGCCGCCAAGATCGAGAAGGCCCAGGCCGAAGCCGCCAAGAAGTAAGCTCGATTCTTTCGAATCAACATCCCCTTTGATGGGAAAGGCCGCGGATTAACCTCCGCGGCCTTTTTTGTGGGCGAACCTGACGATCCCGCGTAGCCGCATGCCCGCCGAAGCCACCACTCAACTCGCGGAACCCGATCATCACCAGCATCCACGCCGGGTGTTACGCCACGGAAGCCATCAACTGAGGGCTGGTCATTAGCAAAAACGTTGGCCAATAGTGTCGGCTCTTTTACCCCATGAAGATCTTCCGCCATCTCTACGTTCAGGTGTTGATCGCCATCGTCCTTGGCATCGCCCTCGGAGCGTTGAACCCCGAGGTGGGTGCGCAACTCAAACCGCTTGGCGACGCCTTCATCCGCCTCATCAAGATGCTGATCGGGCCCATCATCTTCCTCACGGTGGTGATCGGCATCGCCGGCATGGGCGATATCAAGCGCCTCGGCCGCGTCGGCGCCAAGGCGATGATCTACTTCGAGGTCGTCAGCACCCTGGCCCTCGTGATCGGCATGGTGGTGGTCAACGTCGTCAAGCCGGGCGCGGGCATCAATGCGACGATCGAAACGCTCGATGCCAAATCGGTCGAAGCCTACACCAAGGCCGCCACCCACTCGTCCACCCTGGATTTCTTCCTGCATATCATCCCCGACACGTTCGTCGGCGCGTTTGCCAACGGCGAGATCCTGCAGGTGCTGCTGATCTCGGTGCTGTTCGGCTTCGCACTCTCGCGCCTCGGCGAACATGCGCGGCCCGTCATCAATCTGCTCAACGAAGTGTCCCGCGCGTTCTTCGGCATGGTGTCCATTGTCACCAAGATCGCCCCGATCGCCGCCTTCGGCGCGATGGCCTTCACCATCGGCAAATACGGGCTCGGCAGCCTGCTGTCGCTCGGGAAACTGATGCTCTGCGTTTACATCACCTGCGGTCTGTTTGTCGCCATCGTGCTGGGCGGCATCGCCCGTCTGCACGGGTTCAGTGTTTTTAAACTGCTCGGCTACATTAAAGAAGAGCTCCTGATCGTGCTGGGCACCTCCTCGTCGGAAAGCGTCCTCCCGCGCATGATGCAAAAAATGGAGGACATCGGCTGCGCGCGTCCCGTCGTTGGCATCGTGCTGCCCGCGGGCTACTCCTTCAACCTGGACGGCACGTCCATCTACCTGACGATGGCCGCGATCTTTGTGGCCCAGGCGACGAACACTCCGCTCACCATCACGCAGGAGCTGACGATTCTCGGCGTGTTGTTGCTCACCTCCAAAGGCGCGGCGGGCGTGACCGGCAGCGGATTCATTACCTTGGCGGCAACGCTGGCCTCGGTGAGCCATATCCCTGTCGCCGGCCTCGCGCTGCTGATCGGTGTCGATCGCTTCATGTCGGAAGCGCGCGCCTTGACCAACCTGTGCGGTAATGCCGTGGCCATGGTGGTCGTCGCCATGTGGGAAAAGGCCTTCGACCGCTCCAAAGCCGGCGCGATCCTCCTCCATCCGGACAAACCGGAAACAGCCATCTAAAAGGGATTCAGAGAAGCGGCCGTGTTTCGAATTCGGCGTAAAAAGCAGGCCTCATTCAAGTGGACAAGAAGTCCATATTTTTGAAGATCCTTTCCATGCCCCGCCATGGCGAGGTCTGGTAGAGTGGTTGGGTAATTTATCCCTGTTTTCTACCCATGAGCAAAATCCCTGTCTCCCTCCAACTCTGGTCGCTCCGCGATCTCACCAAGACCGACTTCGCCGGCACCATGCTCGAAGTCGCCAAGATCGGCTACACCGGCGTCGAAACCGCCGGCTACGGCAACCTCAACGTCGCCGATGCCGCCAAGGCCATCGCCGCCGCCGGCCTCAAAGTCTCCGGCCAGCACGTCAGCCTCGACGCGCTCCGCAACACCCCCAACCAGATCGTCGCCGACGCGCTCCTCCTCGGCACCAAGCACATCATCTGCCCCTGGTATCCCAAGGAGCTCCTCAACACCGCCGCCGCCTGCCAGGCCCTCGGCGAGGAACTCAACGCAATCGGCGCCCGCCTCCGCGCGCACGGCCTGGAATTCCACTACCACAACCACGATTTCGAACTGAAGATCGTCGAGGGCCGCCGCGCCTTCGACTGGATCCTCGACGCCGCCGCCCCGCGCAACCTCGGCTGCGAAGCCGACGTGTTCTGGGTCAACGCCGGCGGCAAGAACCCCGGCGAATTCATCCGTGAGCAGGGCCGCCGCATCAAGCTGCTCCACCTCAAGGACGAAAAAGAAATCGGCGGCGGCCCCGTCAATTTCACCGAAGTCTTCACCGCCGCCGAAAGCATCGGCTCGGTCGAGTGGTATGTCGTCGAGGTGGAAAAGTATAACCACGCCCCCCTCGAATCCGTCCGTCTCTCCTTCGAACAACTCAAGAAGTGGGGCAAAGCCTGATCGCTTCGCCGACGTAGCGCGCGGCGAGCATGACCATACTCGTCTGCTACCCTACTCACTACCCGCTACTCACTACTCGCTACTCACTACTCGCTACTTCCCTCCCCCACCCCTCATGCCCAAGAAAAAAGACTCCTTTAACATCGCCGTGATCGGCGCCGGCGCCATCGGCTACGACCACATCGCATCCTTCCAGCAGCACCCGGCCGCCAAGGTCGTCGCGCTCGCCGAAGTTTCACCCGAGCGCGGCCGCGAGGCCGCCGACAAGTTCAATATTCCCGAACTCGTCTCCGACTTCCGCACGCTCCTCAAGCGTCCCGACATCGACGTCTTCTCCATCGCGCTGCCCAACTACCTGCACGCCTCCGTCTCTCTCGCCGCGTTGAAGGCCGGCAAGCACGTCATGCTCGACAAGCCCATGGCGACCAACGCCGCCGACGCCGCCAAACTCGTCGCCGAGGCCAAGAAACAGAAGGTCCTCCTCATGGTCGGCCAGAACCAGCGTTTCATCCCCGAGGTGCAGACCGCCAAGCAGCTCATTACCAAGGGCGTCCTCGGCGACGTTTACCACGCCAAGACCGCTTGGTGCCGCCGCGCCGGCATCCCGCGCATCGGCTCCTGGTTCACCCAGAAACAATTCGCCGGCGGCGGCGGCACCTACGACATCGGCGTGCACGCGCTCGACCGCTGCCTCTACCTCATGGGCGAGTTCGACGCCGCGACCGTCACCGGCCAGACCTACGCGCAGTTCGGCCCGCGCGGCCAGGGTTCGGGCACGTGGGGCCGCAGCGAGATCGATCCCAACGCCAAGTTCGACGTCGACGATCTCTCCGTCGCCCTCATTAAGCTCAAGAGCGGCCGCACCGTGCTCCTTGAGACTTCGTGGGCTGCCCACCAGCCCGAAGGCGACAACAACGGCACGCAGCTCTTCGGCACCGAAGCCGGCCTCAAGTTCCCCCCGCTCCAGCTCTTCCGCAAGGGCCAGTATGGCTACAGCACCGAGTTGGTGGACCACCTGCCCAACCTCGTCGACGGAAACCGCATGAAGCACTTCATCGACGTGCTCCTCGGCAAGGCCCAGCCGCACGTGAAGCCCGCCGAGTCGCTAGCGATCCAGAAGATCCTCGACGCGATCTACGTCTCCGCCAAGACCGGCAGGGAAGTGCGTATCAAATAATTTGCTGCACACACTCAAGCCCCGTCCCTGAAAAGACGGGGCTTTTTTGTGCTCAGTTCGCGCGGCGCACGCTGCCGGGCGGCGGCTCGTTGTGCACCGCCCAGAAGATGCTGAGCTGCTTCACCGCGTCCACGAACTGCTGGAAATTCACCGGCTTCACCACGTAGGCGTTCACACCCAGCGCGTAGCTGCGCACCAGGTCCGACTCCTCGCGCGACGATGTCAGCATCACTACCGGGATCGCGTGCAGCGCGGCGTCGGCCTTGATGATCTTCAGCACCTCCAGCCCGTCCATCTTCGGCATCTTGAGGTCGAGCAGGATCACGATCGGATTCCCCGCGGGCCGGCCTTCGAACTTGCCGCGCGAATACAGGTAGTCGAGGGCCTGCTCGCCGTCGGTGACATGCACGACTTCGTTGGACAGGTGGTGTTCGGACAACGCGACCAGCGTCATCTCGGCGTCATACGAATTGTCCTCGACGAGGAGGATGCTTTTGAGGGTGCTCATGAATTTTTGGATGAAGGTGAAACCGGTGCTTCCCGAGGCAGACTGAAATAGAATACGGCGCCCTTTTCGGGTTCGCCCTCGGCCCAGGTGTGGCCGCCATGCCGCTGGATGATGCGCCGGACATTGGCCAGGCCCACGCCCGTGCCTTCGAACTCGGAGTCCCCGTGCAACCGCTGGAACACACCGAAAAGTTTGCCCGCGTATTTCATATCAAAGCCCGCGCCGTTGTCGCGGATCGCGATCACCCATTCGTCCGGATGCCCGGTGTCCTCAATGGTCGAGATCGAAATGCGCGCCTCGGGCTTGCGACCCGTGTATTTCACCGCGTTGCCGATGAGATTGACGAAGACCTGCAGCAACAGGTTCGGATCCGCCTGCACCACCGGCAGCGACTGCAAATCCCACTCGATGCTGCGCGTGCCGATCTCGCCGGCCAGATTCTGGCGGACGTCCTGCACCAGATCGTCCAGCCGCACCGGCACCCGTCTCAACTCCGCGCGACCGATGCGGGCAAAGGTAAGCAGGTCGTCGATCAACATGCCCATCCGCCGCGCCGAGTCGGCGATGACTGTGAGGTAACGCTGCCCGCGTTCGTCGAGAGTTGCCCCGGCGTGTTTTGAAAGGATGCCCGAAAATCCCTCGATGTGGCGGAGCGGGGCGCGCAGATCGTGCGAGACGGAATAGGAAAACGCTTCCAGTTCGTCGTTCGCCGCGCGCAGCCGGCCCATGACGGACTGAATCTCCTGCGAGCGTTGATAAATCTCCGCCTCCATCTGCTCCATCCGCGCCTGCAGGCTGCTGCCTTCCTCGGAGGGCGGCGCCTTGTGCAAAACAAAATCAGTCACGTCCTCCACCCGGTGGATGATGTATTCCAACCGTCCGTCGACTCCCGTGACCGGAGAGTTGACCGGACTCCAGAAACGCTGCTCGAACGTCCCGTCTGGCCGGCGCACATCGTATTTTTGGATGGCCATCGTGTCGGGTGAGGAGAGCCGCCGCACACGTTCGAGCGAGGCGCGAAGATTGCGCGTGCCGTCGGCCGCCGGATCATCGGGGTTGTCGGGAAACACATCGAAAATCCCCCGGCCGACGATGCCCTCGCGCGTGGTCATCGTGGCCTTCAGGTAGGCGTCGCTCACAGAAACGATCACAAACTCGGGCGTGAGCACGAGGTAGAGGCCGGGCAGCGATTCGAACAGACTCTGGAGCTGGATCGCGCGCTGCCGCAGCTCGTCGTTGAGCCGCTGGATCATCGCTTCATCGTGCTTTCGCTGGGTGATGTCGTGCGCCACGCAAAACATGATCCGGTCCTCCTCCGACCACGCGGCCGTCCACACCACCGCGATAAGCGATCCGTCCTTGCGGCGATAGCGGTTTTCAAAGTCTCGCAGCGGGCGTCCCGACATCACGTCGGCGGCCGCCTGATGACTCTGCGGCAGATCCTCGGGATGGATGAAATCACTGTAGGGCCGTCCGACCAGTTCCTCCGGCTTGTAACCGAAGAGCCGCTCGCACGCCGCGCTCAGGAACACAAACCGCCCCTCCCCGTCCAGCGTGCAGATCACATCCAGTGAATGCTCCATGATGAGCTGGTTGGAACGAAGCGCGAGTTTCAGCCTGAGGGTGCCCTCCTGCAGCGCCTTCTCTGAACGGCGGCGAAGCCGGTTCTCGCGCACGAGAAACGCAAAGACGACGCCCAGCACGAGGAAGCTCGCACCCGTGCCGCTGACCGTCAGCAGCCGCGCATTGTGCGCGTCGCGCCCGACCGCGTCGGAGCGCTCGGCCAGCAGCGCGGCCTCCTCGGTCTGCATACGGGAGATCACCGCGCGAATCCCCGCCATCGCCTCACGCCCTTCGCCCTCCGCCATCTTTTGCCGCGCGGCCTCGAAGCCTGCGGTCCGGCGCAACTCCACGCTGCTTCGCGAGTGCTCGACCCTGCGGGCCAGCAAGGGTGCCAGCACCTCGCAACCTGCCTGCTGACGTGGATTATCTTTGGTCAACTCGCGAACCGTCCGGAACTGCTCGTTCACCTTGCCGACGGCCGCTTCAAATGGTTCCAGAAACTCGCTGTCTCCCGTCACCACAAAACCGCGCGAGCCGGTCTCGATGTCCTGGATCTGGATCAGCAGCCGGTCCAATTCGTTGCGAACGCGCTCCGTGTGGCTCACCCATTGGATGGTCTCCTGAAGCCGAAGCGCGTGGTTCCAGTTGATCCACGCCACGGCGACCAGCAACCCCAGCGAAGCCGAGAGACCCGTCAGCAAAAAGGGATTGGGAATGCGTTTCATCCAGCGAAGGCCTCCACGCCCGGCCTGCCGCGCACCTGCATGCACATGGGCGACTTGGAATCCAAACGAGGGTAAGAGATGAGGCTGAAAGCAGGCATACCGACTATGCTACTTAACGACACCCACTTGATGCCCGTCGTGCTAACCGTGTGCAATCAAACACCTGCCGGATCGCGCTTTATTTCTCAACCGGTCCGCAGGCACCGTCCGCCGCGATTCAATCAGATCTCCGCCGCCGCTTCGTCGATCACGGCGCGGATCGTCTTGGCCAGATCGGTCAGACGATAAGGTTTCGCGACCATGCCGCTGAACCCGTGGGCCCTGTAGTTGGCCATCACCGGATCGCTCGAATAACCGCTCGAAACGATGCCCTTCACGTGGGGATCAACCTTGTGCAGTTCGGTCATCGCCTCCTTGCCTCCCATGCCGCCCGGCACGGTCAGATCCATGATCACCAGATCGTAGCGCTCGCCGTTGCGCAGGGCCTCGCAATAAATCTTCACCGCTTCCTGACCGTCCGCAACGCAGGTCACTTCGAGGCCGAGCCGCTTGAGCAGCGCCTCCGCCATCGCGCGGATCGGCTCCTCGTCATCCATGAACAGCACGCGGCCCGTATGGTCCGTGTGTGCATGCGCCACTTCGGCCGCCGCCGGACTCGCCTCGGGCGAGGCCGGCAGCCAGAAACGGAACTTGGTTCCGCGGCCGACCTCCGACTCCACCTCGATGTGTCCCTGGTGCTTGCGGATGATCGAATACACCGTGGCCAGACCCAGGCCGCTGCCCGATTTTTTCGTCGTGAAATAAGGATCGAAGATGCGCGCCAGATGCTCCGGCCGGATCCCTTCGCCCGTATCCGAGATCGTGAGACACAGGTAGTCGCCGGCGGAAAGTTGCGCCACGCTCATCGCGGAGAGACGCTGGTTGCGCATCGCCACGTGCATGATGCCGCCCTCCGGCATGGCTTGCACCGCGTTGATCACCAGGTTTTGCACCACCTGGCCGATCTGGCCCTTGTCAACCTCCGCCGTCCACAGGCCGTCCTCGATGGCGAATTCGCACCGGACCTTCGAACCGTGCAACGCGAACTGCGCCGCCTCGCGCACCATCTCGGGCAGATGCACCGCCGAGCGGATCGGCTCTCCGCCGCGCGCAAAGGTCAGCAGCTGCTGCGTGAGATCGCGCGCGCGCATCACACCGCGCTCGGCGTCCTGCAACCAGCGTCCGGCCGAGGCCATTGCCTGCGAGTCGAGCGTCGCCAGCGTGATGTTGCCCATCACCACGGTCAGCAGGTTGTTGAAATCATGCGCGATGCCGCCGGCCAGAATGCCTACCGACTCCAGCTTCGAGGCACGCAGGATCTCTCCTTCAAGACGCGCCCGTTCGGTCACGTCGCGCAACACCAGCACGGCGCCGATCGCCTGGCTGTGCATGTCGTGGATCGGCGCGCACCGGCCTTCGATCACGCGCGGCGCGCCGTGGCGATCGTGGAGCACGGTGTTCGGCGGCAGGTCGATGACGCTGTGGGACGAGACTGCGGCCGCCGCCGGAGCCGGCACCGGCTGGCGGGTCTTCTCGTGCCGCAGCACGCAGACATCTTCTAGCATGCGGCCGATTGCGGCCTGTTCCGACCATCCCGTGAGTTCGCCGGCGGCCTCGTTCAGGAAAAGCACGCGACCTTCGGTATCGGTCGTGATCACGCCCTCGGCCATCGCGCGCAGCGTCACCGCGAGGCGCTCGCGTTCGGCGGCGAGGGCTTCCTCGGTGCGCTTGATGCCGGTCATGTCCACCAGCACCACCTGCGTCCAGGCGAAGCTCGGCTGGCCGCCCAGCACCGGCACCCACCAGCGGTAGAACACCCGGCGCGACGTGCCGTCGAGTGCATTGAGGCGCATCTCGCCTTCGACGGAATTCTGTCCTTCCCACAACGCGCGGCAAAGCAGGCGCCGCACGCGGCCCATGTCGGCGGTCACTATGCGCGGCAACGCCGCCAGCGCCTCCGCACGGCTGCCGGCGCCGACCAGGTGGAGCGTCTCGCGATTCACTCCTACCAGCGTCGCGCCGGGCAGCGTGCTGTCGAAAACCCCGGGATGCGCCTCCGCATACGCGTCAAAATCGGTGGTGCCGCCGGCGCGCAGTTCATCGAGCCACGCGCGCAATCCGCGCAGGTCGTATTCGATGATCGCCACCGGCGAGTTTTCGAAGAGCACGCGATAACGTTCCTCCGAGGCGCGCAGCGATTCCTCGGCCCGCTTGCGCTCGTCGATGTCCGAATGAGAACCCACCAAACGCTGCGGTTTACCCGACTGGTCGAAGAGCGCCATGCCGCGCGACAAGATCCACTTGTAGTTCCCGTCCTTGCAGCGCATCCGGAATTCCACGCGGTAACTGGAGCGGTGACCTTCGAGATAGTCGCGCATCGCCTGCCGCACCGCCGCCACGTCGTCGGGATGAATGCGCGGCCAAAACTCGTCGCGAGCGTTCGTCATGTCCGACGCGGGATAACCGATGATCTCGCGCCAGCGGTCGGAGATGAACGACTCGCCGCTGATAAAATTGTATTCCCAGATACCCGCGTTGATACCGATCACCGCGAGCCGCCAGCGGTCCTCGACGTCGCGCAGCTTCTCCTCGGTCGCCCGCAACACGCTCAAATCCGTGAACGCCATCTGCACGCGGCTGTAGTCGGGCTTGCCGCCTTCGTGCGGCGCGCTCCAGTGCATGAGGCTGTGTCCCGCACGGCTGTCGATGCCACGATAACGCAGCTCGCGCGTCATCTCGGTCTCCCCTGACCAGATCGCCTGCATCTGCGCCACAAACGTGTCGAGCATCGCCGGCGTCGGCGCGCTGCGGATCAATTTT
Source organism: Rariglobus sp. (assembly GCA_035459785.1). Classification (GTDB taxonomy): domain Bacteria; phylum Verrucomicrobiota; class Verrucomicrobiia; order Opitutales; family Opitutaceae; genus Rariglobus. The sequence goes on from DATHXF010000079.1 coordinate 14,155, forward strand.
TCGTAGTCCTGCACGTTATCCACCAGCGCTTGTCTCAACACCGTGCGGTTTGCCGCCACCACCCACACCTTGGTGAACTTCTCCATGACCTGGCCCGGGTGCGCATCAAAGTGCGCGGCCAGATCGGTCACGCCTTGTTTGCGTAGATCGTTGAGTGCCGCCGCCACCTCGGAAAAATCCTCCTCCACGATCGCCACCGGTGTATTCTCAAAAAGATTGCGCATCCGCGTCTCCGACGCCCGCAACGCCCTAGTCTGCCGCCCCACCTGCCCCTGCAACCGCAGGTTGATCCAGAACACCAGCAGCCCTCCCAGCGCCATCACCACAAAAAGCCAGCCGATCCAGCGAACCCACGCATCGCTGCCTCCCGACACGGGCGCCTGGAACTCATCCTGCGCGCGCATCGTCACCGCCGCGGTCGCCAATGCCACAAAAACCCCTCGGGGCAATTGTCGGTAAAAAAGGTGTTTGAATCGCGGTGACACCAAGGCGCGCAGACAAAACGCGCCCCTTATTCTTGTCGAGGCACAATCCCCGTTTTGCCCCTCTGACATGCTTACGCCAACCATTCGCGCAAAGTCGCCGCGTCCCGCAGGAACGCCGCCGGCTCGTCGCCCTGAACAAATTCCAGCAGCGCATACCGGTCGCCCGGCGCCTGTTTCAACACCGGCCAGAACTGCGCCCACCGCGCCGTGCCGTCCGCCAGCGGATGGCGCTCGTTGGCCGTCGGCCACCAATGAAAAACATGAATGGTGCTCACCCGCGGCAGCACCGCGCGCAATCCCTCCACGCACTCCGCCGTCTCCTCGCCGTTGTGCGGCTGCCAGCCCGTGAACAGATTCGGGTGGTCAACTTCCACCAGCAGCTTGCTTGCCGACTCGTTGGTATCCGTGAGCGTGCCGCCGTGAAACTCCGTGGTGATCGTTATGCCCGCCTTCGCCGCCAGCCCCGCGATACGCCGCAGGTCCTCGATGATTTTCCAGCGTCCATTCTCATCGACCGACTCCGAGCCGACCCCGCCCGGCCACACGCGGATCGTCGGCGCCCCCAGCTCCAGCGCTGTTTCCAGCACCCGTTCAAACGCCAGCCCCGTGCTCTCGTTCTGACCGACTCGATAATAACTCCCGTAGGCCGCCGTCGCCAGCCCCTGTTCCAGCGTCACTTCGCGCACCTCGCGCGCCCGCACAAGGTCGCCATGCGGCACATGCACATCCCCGCCCCATTCTATGCTCTTCAATCCGGCCTTCCGCACCAGCGCCACGACCTCGGCGGGCGTGTGTTTGCGAAACGTGATCGAAACCAGTCCGGGATGAATCATGCGCGAAACCCAAAACTCTCCCTACCCGCCCGACAACCTCCAACCCCCGTCTCCATCAAAAATTAACCAAGGGAAACCCTCCTTTCACGCGTATCACCCCGCGTATGAACAAACTCATCCTCGCCCTCTCGCTCGCCGCCCTCGGTCTCGTCGCCTCCGTCCGCGCCGAAGACAAACCCGCCGCCCCCGCCTACCCGCTCACCACCTGCGTCGTCTCCGGTGAAGCCCTCGGCGAAATGGGCGCGCCCATCGACTACATCTATAAGGAGGAGGGAAAACCCGACCGCCTTGTGAAGTTCTGCTGCAAGATGTGCATCGGCAAATTCAAGAAAGACCCCGCGAAATACCTCGCCAAACTCGACGCCGCCACGACGAAACCCGCCGCTCCCGCCGCCGGCGCCCACGCCGGACATTAAGCCGTCGCTTAACGTCGTCTCTTTCCCCTATCAGGCGCCCTTCTTCCTCCGAAGCGCGCCTGAGCCCGGCTTTGCCTTGCCCACATGAAACCGTCGTCCGCCCTCACTCTCGTTCTCGTCGCCGCCCTCGCCGGCACCGCCGGCTGGTTCGCCGCGCGCCACGTTCCTCCAGTGGCGGTGAGCGCAAACGAGTCGAAATCCACGACGCGAAAAATCAAGTTCTACCAGTCCCCGATGCACCCGTGGATCAAGTCGGACAAACCCGGCAAGTGCACGATCTGCGGCATGACTCTCGCCCCGGTTTATGAGGGCGAGGCGGGCATTTCGACCGAGGCGGGCATCATCACGCTCTCCACCGCCTCCGCTTCCGTCATCAACGTCCAAACCTCCGAAATTCGCCGCGCCCCGCTCGTCCGCTCGCTCCGCGTCTCCGGCGTGCTCGACGACGACGAGACGCTTCACCGCATCCTCGCCGCCCGCGTCCCCGGCCGCGTCGAAAAACTCTTCGTCAACCAGGTCGGTGCCGAGGTCGCCGCCGGCCAGCCGCTCGTCACTCTCTACAGCCCCGACATCCTCACCGCCCAGCGTCTCTACCTCGAACGCCTCAAGGCCGGCGCCCTCGCTACCACCGCCTCCGAACTCGCCGACGCCCGCGAAAAACTCTTCGCCCTCGGCCTCATTGAGGAAGACGTCGCCCGCCTCGAAAAATCGCAAAAGCCCGAGTCCACCGTCACCGTCCGCGCGCCCATGGCCGGCACCGTCGTCGCCCGCGCCGCCTACGAGGGCCAATACGTCCAGCCCGACTCCGTCCTCTTCGAAATCGGCGACTTGTCTCACCTCTGGTTCCTCTTCGACGCCTACGAGCCCGACCTCCCGTTCCTCCGCGTCGGCCAGACCGTCGAGGTCGCCGTCCCTTCGCGTCCGGGCGAAACGTTCACCGCCCCCGTCGCCTTCATCGATCCCAACTTCAACGAGCTGACCCGCACCGCCCGCGTCCGCGTCGTCATCCCCAACCCGGACCGCCGCTTCTTCCACCGCCAGACCGCCTCCGGCCGCGTCCTCGTCACCACCGACAACGTCCTCCTCGCCCCGCGTTCCGCCGTCCTGCACACCCGCGCCGAACCCGTCGTTTACACCGACCAAGGCGGACACGCCTACCTGCCCGCGCCCGTCAAACTCGGCCGCGTCGGCGACGACTCCGTCGAGATTCTCTCCGGCCTGGACGAAGGCGACACCGTCGTCACCGAGGGCGCGCTCCTGATCGACAGCCAGGCCCAGGTCGCCGCCTCCGCCAACGCCTCCGCTCCGCCGGCCGCGCACGCCCACTGATCACGCGCCCCACGCCGCCATGATCGCCTTCATCATCCGCTGGTCGCTGCACAACCGCTTCATCGTCATCGCGGCCTTCCTCGCCCTCTGCGCCTGGGGCGTCGTCGCGCTCAACCGCGTTCCCATCGACGCCATCCCCGACCTCTCCGAAAACCAGGTCATCGTTTACGCCGACTGGGCCGGACGCTCCCCTCAGGAGGTCGAGGACCAGATCACCTACCCGCTCTCCGTTTCCCTCCAAGGTCTCGCCGGCGTCAAAACCGTCCGCGCCTCCTCGATGTTCGGGTTCTCCTTCCTGACCGTCATCTTCGACGACAAAATCGAAAACTACTTCGCCCGCACCCGCGTCCTCGAACGCCTCAACTCCCTCGGCGAACTCCTCCCCGCCGGCGTCACCGCCCGCCTCGGTCCCGATGCCACCGGCCTCGGCTGGATCTACCAATACTACCTCAAGGACAGCTCCGGCACCCACGACCTCGGCTCGCTCCGCACGCTTCAGGACACGTTCATCCGCTACCAACTCGCCGCCACCTCCGGCGTCGCCGAGGTCGCCTCCATCGGCGGCTTCGTCCGTCAATACCAGATCGAGGTCTCCTCCCTTAAACTGAAACAATTCAACGTCACCCTCGGCGACGTGATGGACGCCGTCGCCGCCTCCAACGCCAACGTCGGCGGCAAAACCCTCGAGGAAAACGGCGCCGAATTCATCGTGCGCGGCGTCGGCCTCGTCACCTCGCCCGCCGACCTCGAAAAAATCCCGCTCGCGCCGCGCAACGGCGTTCCGCTCACCATCCGCGACGTCGCCACCGTGCAGATTGGCGGCGACTTCCGCCGCGGCGCACTCGACGTCAACGGACGCGAGGTCGTCGGCGGCATCGTCGTCATGCGCTACGGCGAAAATGCCTACCAGGTCATCCAGGACGTGAAGGCCCGTCTCGCCGCTCTCGCCCCCGGACTCCCCGCCGGCGTCACCGTCGAGCCGTTCTACGACCGCGCCGACCTGATCCAACGCGCCATCGATACGCTCAAGCATGCGCTCACCGAGGAGATCATCTTGGTGACGCTCGCCCACATCCTCTTCCTCTTCCACTTCCGCAGCATCCTCATCGTCACGCTGCCGCTGCCCGCCTCGATCCTGGTGTCGTTCATCCTGATGGACCGCTTCGGCATCCCGTCGAACATCATGTCCCTCACCGGCATCGCCATCTCCATCGGCGTGCTCGTGGACGCCGGCATCGTCATGACGGAAAATGTCATCCGCCACTGCGAACGCGCCGAAGAAGAACTGAAGCGCCGCCTCACCGCGCCGGAGGTGTTTCAACACACCCTCGAAGCCGCCACGCAGGTCGGTCGTCCGATGTTCTTCTCGATGATGATCATCATCCTCGCCTTCGTCCCCGTGTTCATGCTCTCGGGCCAGGAGGGAAAACTCTTCCACCCGCTCGCCTACACCAAGAGCTTCGCCCTCCTCGGCGCGGTCATCATGGCGATCACCGCCGTCCCCGTTTTCTGCACCATCCTCGTGCGCGGTCCCTTCAAGCCCGAGAGCGAAAACTGGCTGATGAAGTTCCTCCTCCGCGCCTACGATCCCACGCTCAACTGGGCCCTCGTCCACCGCAAAACCGTCCTCGCCCTCGCCGCCACGCTCCTCGCCATCACTTCAGTCATCGCGTTCGGCCTTCCGGCCCGGCTCTCGTCCCTCGTCGCTCGCCTCTCGCCCGAAGCCGCTCGCCACCTCTCCGGCTTCGGTTCCGAATTCATGCCCACTCTCGAAGAAGGCTCCCTCCTCTTCATGCCCGTGCTGCTCCCGTCCACGTCGCTGTCCGAGGTCAACCGCATCATGAGCTGGCAGGACAAAATGATCGCCGCGCACCCCGAGGTCGCCTCCGTCGCCGGCAAACTCGGACGCGCCGACTCCGCCACCGACCCCGCACCCGTCGAGATGATCGAGACCACCATCATGCTCAAACCGCCCTCCGAATGGCGGCCCGGTGTCACCAAACAACAGATCATCTCCGAACTCTCCGAACGCCTCACGCAGGTCCCCGGCTACGTCCCCGGTTTTCTCCAACCCATCGAGAACCGCATTCTCATGACGAGCACCGGCATCCGCGCCCAGGTCGGCGTGAAACTCTTCGGCGACAACCTCGACACGCTTCAAGCCAAAGCCTTTGAAGTCGAAAAAGTGATCGCCTCCATCCCCGGCGCGACCGGCGTCGCTCCCTCCCGCGCCCAAGGCAAACCCTACCTCGAAATCACCCCTGATCGCGAAGCCCTCCGCCGCTACGGCCTGCGCATTGCCGACGTCTTCACCTACGTCGAAACCGGCCTCGGCGGCTCCGTCGCAACGACCACCCTCAAAGGCCGCGAACGCTGGCCCATCCAAGTCCGCCTCGACCGGGCCGACCGCGACGACCTCGAAAAAATCGGCGACCTCCTCCTCCCCACGCCCTCCGGTCCATTCGTCCCGCTCCGCCAGATCGCCGCGATCAAACGCGTCATCGGCGCCAGCGAAATCCAGTCCGAAAACGGACGCCTCCGCGTCTTCGTCCAAGCCAACGTGCAGGACCGCGACCTCGGCGGTTTCGTCGACGAAATCAAAGCCCGCGTCACTCGTGACGTCCGCCTCGATCCCGGCATGACCGTTGAATACTCCGGACAATACGAACACCAGATTCGCGCCAAACAAACGCTCACCTACGTCTTCCCCGCCGTGATCGTGATCATCTTCGCCCTCCTCGTGATGACCTTCCGCAGCGTGAGCGAAGCCGCCCACGTCATCCTCGCCGTCCCCTTCGCGCTCACCGGCGGCGTGATCCTCCAGGCGATCCTCGGTTTCAACTTCAGCGTCGCCGTGTGGGTCGGCTACATCGCCCTCTTCGGCACCGCGATTCAAACGGGCGTCGTCATGGTCGTTTACCTCGAAGAATCCGTGCAGTCCTTGCGCGCTTCGCTCGGCCGCGAACTCACCCGCGCCGAGCTCGTCACCGCGATCAAAGCCGGCGCCCGCCTTCGTCTACGTCCCAAAGTCATGACCGTCGCCACGACCGTCGCATCCCTACTCCCCATATTCTGGAGCGCCCGCACCGGCAGCGAAATCATGCAACCCATCGCCGCCCCTGTCGTCGGCGGCATGTTGTCCTCGCTCCTCCACATCCTCCTCGTGACCCCCGTCATCTTCGCCTGGCTCCACGAGCGAAAACTCCCCCGGGCGTGATGATCGCCTCGTTGCTTTTCTGAGTCCGATCATAAGTCTCGGCCTCATGCCCCTGCCCCGTTTCGCCTGTCTTGCGCTCAGCCTTCCCGCGCTCGCTTTCGCCGCGCCGACTACGCCGCCCGTTCAACTCAAAGACTTCCTCGGCATCTGCGGTCACACCGTCCAATTCAAACCCGAGCGCTACGAGGGAGTCGTGAGCGTCGTCCGCGATTATCACCCGGTCGAATGGGATCTCGCCGCCGACACCGCGATACCCGCCCCGCTTCCCTTCGCCAAAAACAAGGTCAACTGGGACTACATTTACGGCGGCTGGAAAAAAGCCGGCATGCGCGTCCACGCCAGCTTGATGATCGACAGCATCCCCGCCGCGAAGTGGAAAAACCTCGAGGCCGACTCCCGCGCCTACGGCAAGGCCTTCGCGCAGATGGCCGGCCCCGGCGGCAAAAACTGGCTCGAAGCCGTCGAGATCGGCAACGAACCCGGCAACTACTCCGACGCCGACTACGCTCGTGCCTATGACGCGATGAGCCAAGGAATCCGCGAAGGTGATCCTAAACTCAAGATCGCCACCTGCAACGTCACCGCCGGCAAACCCAGCAACTACGACAAACCCATCGAGCTCTTCCGCCCCTTCCTCGACCGCGTGGATATTTTCACCGTCCACACCTACGCGCAGACCGACGGCTGGCCCACTTGGCATCGCACGTTCCCCGAAGATCCCGCCACCCCTTATCTCCGCGACGTGCGCGCCGTCGTCGCTTGGCGCGACACCCACGCCAAAGGAAAACCCGTCTGGGTCACCGAATTCGGCTGGGACGCCGCCACCAGTCTCGCCGGCCGCAAAGGCGATTTCGCCAAATGGGAGGGCAACGTCACCGACTCCGCCCAGGCCGCCTACTTGATCCGTTCCATTCCGCTCTTCCTCAACGAAGGCGTCGAACGCGCCCACATCTACTTCTTCGACGACAAAGACGAACCCCAGATGCACGCCGCCGCCGGCATCCTGCGCCACGGAAAACCCAAACCGTCTTGGTTCGCCCTCCGCCAACTCCAGCAACTTCTCGGCGACGCCCGCCTCGAACGCCTCGATCACAACGGCACCCGCTACGCCGCCCGCTGGCGCAAACCCGACGGCGCCACCTGGCTCATGCTCTGGACCGCCGAGGCCGACAGCGACACCACCACGCCCGTCGTCATCCACCAACGCCCGCTCGGCGACGCGCTGCCGATGACGCTCTCCGAAAAAGAACCGGCCCCGGTGCGCATCGCGCCTGCCGGAGCCGGTGGTTGGTCGGTGCCCGTGGGTCCGCGACCGGTTTTTGTGCAAATCGCGCCGTGATTACTGCGCGGTAGGAGTAACCGGAGCGACCACGGGAACCGTCGGCGTCACCACGGTCGTGGTCGTCGTCGTCACCGTTGTGGTCGTGGTGCTCTTCGTGGCGGCAACAGCAGCGGCCGCTTTTTCAGCAGCGGCCTTGTCGGCGAGCGCCTTCTCCGCAACCACCTTGGCAGCCGCGGCAACACGCGCGTTTTCAGCCGCCGTGTAGGCAGCCTTGATGGCGGGCTCCAGCGTTGTCTCCAATTCCGGATACACCGAGATGGCCGACGCCAGCGCCTTCGTGTAGGTCGGCTTGCCGGAGAATTTCGCGTGCAGGAACACCGAGTAGTCGTTCAGCGAATTAAAGGAATAGGTGGACGAGCTCTTGATGAACTCCGGACCGCCCACGGCCGCCTTGGCGCCGAGCTCCTTGCCCTTCTTTTTTGCAAACGGCGACAGCAGGCCAGCTCCCGGGATCGCGCCACCCAGCGCGCTCACCGCCGCGCCGCCGGCCTTCTCGCCGGCCATGCCGCCCACGGTCGCCTCAACCGCCTTGGACGCCCACGGGGTCAGTTCGCCATTGGCGTCATATGGCACGAAAAACAGGCCGGTCTTGTCGGTCAGCGGAGCCGGCGCGGTCAGCACGAGATCCTTGCCCTGATACTGGCCGGAGATCAGCAGCACTTTGCGAAGCACCGCCTCGGCGCGAACGATATCGGCCGCATTGGCGAAAGCCGAAGTAGCGCAAAGACCGGAGAGCAACAGAACACCAAACGAGCGAACAAGTGACTTCATAAAACTATGGAGAGATAACGGGTTGAAGAAGGAAGGGATCGCACGACCGGAAGATCGCACGGCAAACCGTTGGCTAATTTTCCGTAAAAACTCCAGCCACAATCCCAGCCTCGTTCAAGGTAGCCGCCCCGCCCGCTCTACCCTGCTCCAAACTAAAATATCCTCTAAATGGGTTACGCTTTTCGGGTGGCCGCACTTCCGGCCACGCGTTTGGCTGGCGGCCCCATCCGTGATTCCGACCCGCAAACACCTCGACTACGCCCTCGGTTATCTGGCGTTGAATCTGTTCGCCGAGGCCCGCGCCGAACTCGCGCTGATCAAAGCCGGGGACCGCAATGACCCCGAGGTCATGACCGTCCACCTTGAGCTCGCCATGGCGACCAACGCCTGGGACCGCGTCATCAAGATCGCTTCCAAGCTCACCAACGAGACGCCTTCCGTCGAACGTCCGTGGATCGCCTGGGCCTACGCGTTGCGTGAAAAACAGGCTGTTGGCGACGCGCTCGACATTCTGATCATCGCGGAGGAGGCGATTGAAAACCCCAGTCCGCTCGTGGATTACAATCTCGCCTGCTACCACTGCCTTCTCGACGACCTGCCCGAGGCCCGTCGCCGGCTCAAACGCGCCGTCGCCCGCGAGCCACAGTGGAAAGCCGAGGCCGCCGCCGATCCCGATCTCGCCGCGCTGCACCCGGTTAAAAAATAGCCCATCCCTCTGGTGCAGCCAGCCCGTGCCGGGCGTATTCTCGAAGGTAAAAGGCGCAAAAAAGCCGCCGCAGGACGAACCTGCGGCGGCTTTGTAAACTTAAACGCTGACCAAACCCGTTTACTTGACGAGGTGGCCGGACACGAGCTTGGTGAGCTCGAACATGCTGACGGACTTCTTACCGTTGAGAACGGGCTTCAGTTTGTCGTCGGCATTGATCTGCGTGCGGACCTTCTTGTCCTGCAGATTGTTCTTCTTGATGTATTCCCAGAGCTTCTTGGTGAGCTCAGTGCGGGGAAGGGGTTTCGAACCAACGATCACCGAAAGAACGGCATCGGGCTGAACGGGTTTGAGGAATGCAGCGTTAGGTTTGCGAGCGGTTTTTTTTGCCATAGCGGATTCTGGAATTAGGCCTGCGAGGCACGAAGGCAACGACTATTTTTGAGAGGTAAATTCGCCATTTTCAGAGGAGAAATTAAAAACTTGCGCAATTCACGCCGACCGTTTCAAGCCGCCCCCATCCGGATGAATTGCTCGTGCAGGCCCGCGTAGTGCTTTTTCAATGACAACAATTCCTCGTGCGTGCCACGCTCCACGATGCGTCCGCGGTCGAGCACCAGCACGAGGTCCGCGTGACGGATCGTGCTCAGACGGTGCGCCACCACGAAGCTCGTGCGGCCCGCGAGCAGCGTCTCCAGCGCCTGCTGCAGGCGCGCCTCGGTGAGCGCGTCGATCGCGCTCGTCGCCTCGTCGAGAATCAGCAGGCGCGGATCCGCGAGCAGCGCGCGCGCGAAACACACGAGCTGGCGCTGCCCCGTCGAGATGCCGCCACCGCGTTCGCCCACCACCGTCGCGAGTCCCTGCGGCAGCGACTCGAACATATCGGCGCAGCCCAGCCGCTCCAGCGCCGCGCGCACCTC
>DATHXF010000080.1:0-33194 GCA_035459785.1 Rariglobus sp.
GCTGCTGTTCGAGCCGCACACCATCGCGAACAAGCAGGGGAATCCGTTTCAGGTGTTCACGCCTTACTGGCGGCATTGTCTGGCGAAGGAAGTCGCGGTGCCGGTCAAGGTGAAGACGGGTGCGTTTCCGGCTCCGGAAGACTGGCCGGCGTCGCTCGAGATCGACGAGCTTGGGTTGTTGCCGGCGATCAAGTGGGACGGAGGATTCTATGAAGCGTGGAAACCAGGCGAGGCGGGCGCGCAGGCGCAGTTGAAGCGGTTTGTCGCAAAAACGATGGAGGCATATTCCGACCGGCGCGATCTTCCGGCGGAGGGCGGAACGTCGCGGTTGTCGCCGCATCTGCATTTCGGCGAGATCGGTCCGCGTCAGGTCTGGGCGGCGGTCAAGGGGTTGTCGAAGGACAGCGGGGTGTTTCCTCCGAACAAAGGTGCACAGGTGTTTTTGAACGAGGTGGGCTGGCGCGAGTTTGCGCATCATCTGTTGTTTCATTTTCCGAAAACGCCGGCCGAACCATTGCGCGAGGATTTCAAGAAATTCCCGTGGGCGAAGGATGCGGACGGCGTGATGCTGCGCGCGTGGCAACGCGGGCAGACGGGTTATCCGATCGTCGATGCGGGCATGCGCGAGCTGTGGCACACGGGTTGGATGCACAACCGCGTGCGCATGGTGGTGGCGTCGTTTTTGGTGAAGCACCTGCGGCTGCCGTGGCAGCACGGCGCGGAGTGGTTTTGGGACACGCTCGTCGATGCGGACCTCGCTCAGAACACGCTGGGTTGGCAATGGAGCGCGGGGTGCGGGGCGGATGCGGCGCCGTATTTCCGGATCTTTGCGCCGGTCACGCAGGGCGAGCGGTTTGACGGTGCGGGCGAGTATGTGCGCCGCTGGGTGCCGGAGATCGCCAAATTGCCGGACAAGTTTTTGCACGCGCCGTGGACCGCGCCGGAGAACGTGCGCGAGTATGCGCGGGTGGAGGGGAATTATCCGGACCCGATTGTGGATCACGCGAAGGCGCGCAAGGCGGCGCTGGCGGCGTTCAAGACCTTGCGGGGGCAGGCCGAGGAACGGGAGGCCTGAACTGTGACGTGAACGAAGACCCCATCCCGTTTGTCACTTATTAGAGCATTTCAAATAATGTCATAGCCGTTTTTGGGTGGACGGCGATCTCCGAGCGCCGTCTGGAACCATCAGCCCGCAGACCGCGCCCGGAGGTCACGGTCCACCTCGGCACTGTTCAAGTAGCGGCTACAGTTTTATTTGAACCGCTATAAGTGACAAATATGCCTTGGTCGTTGGGGCAGAGTGGGTTTTGGGCATGAAAAAACCGCCGCGGGTGAGGCGGCGGTTTTGAGGGAGGGTGCGACGCGCGTGGCGTGCGACCGGGGAAATCAGATCTTCGCGAGGAGCTTTTCCTTGAGCACAGCCTTGGGGGTCATGCCGACAATCGTTTCGACCAGCACGCCGCCCTTGAAGAGCAGCATGGTGGGGATGGCGCGCACGCCGTATTCGGCGGCGATGCCGTCATGATCGTCCACGTTGACCTTGGTGATCGTCACCTTGCCATCGAGTTCGTCGGCGAGCTCGGCGAGGATGGGCGCGATGGCTTTGCAAGGTCCGCACCACGGGGCCCAGAAGTCCACGAGGACGGGGGCGGGGGACGCGATGGCGGACTTGAAGGAGTCGGTGGTCAGATGGGCGATTTTGTCGGACATGGATTTCAGGTTACTGTTTCAGATAGATAAGAACGGCGAAGGCGATGGCCACGGCGGCGGCGAAACCGGCGACGATGGGCATAAAGGCGGGCAGCGAATCATCGCTGTTTTCGATGGTCGGCATCGGGGAGACGAAGGCGGGACGCTCGGGGAGCTTGGCGGCGGCCTGGAACGCAGGCGCGGGAGCGGAGGCGGCGACCGGGGCACGCAGAGGGGCCGACGGAGCGGTCAAGGGCGCGGAGGGCGCGGCCGGGGCGGCCGGAGCGGCCGGAGCGGCGCTGACGGGAGGGCGCAGGCCGAGGCCGGGAGCCGAGGGCGGTTTGAGACCGATCGGGGCAGCCGGTGCGACGGGCACGGGGGCAGGAACGGGGGCGGGAGTGGGAGGGACGGGGGTGTCGGGTGTATCGCTCATGTTGGGGAAAGTTGGGTCACTAACGAAATTAACGCGGGGTGGACTTGTGGACAATCTCGGCGAGTTCGCGGGGCTCGACGGTTTCGAGGCGTTTGTCACGGCGCTTGAGTTCCTCGAAGGTTTTGATGGCGGTCTCGGTCATGCGGCCGTGGGTCTCTTCGGAGCCGCCGACGAGGACGAACTGGTCGCCCTTGGTGATGCGCTTGTGTCCGTCCTGATTGTCCAAGCCCAAGCCGAGCAGGCCGGCTTTGGAGGCCGGGGCTTTGCGGGAAGGGGGTGACGGTTTCTTGCTCACTCGGTCAACGTGGTTGCTTCCGTTGCTGTTTCAAGCGGCTTTTCGATTTCGCCGGAGGGCGGAGTGTCGATGGCTTGCGCTTTGGCGGGAGGGGTGGTGTCGAGTTCGGCCACGGGCGGGAGCGAGCCGTCTTCGCGGGCGCTGCATTCGATGTCGGTGAAGGCGTCGTTCTGGCGGACGCGGAGCTTGCCGAGACGGGTGAGCTCGAGGACGGCGATGAAGGTCGCCACGAGCAGGCGGACGGTGATCTGCTGGTTGCCGAAGAGCTCGGTGAAGACGAAAGTTTTGCGCGTTTGGATGAAGCCGAGGATCTCCTCCATCTTGTCGGAGACGGTGATCTGTTCGTCCTGAATCTGGCCGACGACGAGTTTCTCGGCGAGACGGCGGAGGACGATGTTGAAGGCGTTCCAGAGCTCGATGCGATCGACGGTTTTGAGAGGACGGTCGGATTCGCTGACGGAGAGTTCGGAGACGTGGCGGGCGAGCAAGTCGCGCTGGAAGATGGCGAGCTGGTCGAGCTTGGTGGCGGCCTCCTTGAACTTTTTGTATTGGAGGAGCTGGTGGACGAGTTCCCAGCGGGGATCCATCTCCTCCTCGGTCGCGTTGGGATCGACGGCGGCTTGTCCGCGCGGAAGGAGCATGCGGCTCTTGATCTCCATCAACGTGGCGGCCATGACGAAAAATTCGCCGGCGATGTCGAGGTCGAGCTGGCGGAGGGAGTGGAGGACCTCGATGTATTGGCGGGTGACCGAGACGATGGGGATGTCGTAGATATCGATCTCGTTTTTCTTGATGAGGAAAAGGAGGAGATCGAGAGGCCCCTCGAAGACAGGGAGCTTGATGCGATAATCGGCGTCGGGAACCACGGTCGGGAGATGCTTGGCGGCGGCGGGGGCGCGGCAACGAAAAACTTGAGGTAGGGGGAGGCGTTAAAAAGCTGCTTGGGAAATACCGGGACCAGACCGGGAAATTCTAACCACTAATAAAAACCGGCCAAGGGCCGATTTTCTGGGAGGAGTTCCGGCCAATGGCCTCCACGATTCACCGGAGGCGCGGCTGATGCCGCGGAATGGGGATGTCAGAGGATCGCGAGGCCGAGAATGCCCAGGGCCAGCAACAGGGCGGCGATGCCGAGGGCGGTGCGTTCGCGGGTGGTTAGGCGGAAAAGCATGGCGGTTGCTACAAGCCGTGGGATTGCAAGTGGGCAAGAATCTCGCTGACGAGCGGCTCGTCGCGCAGTTCGGACCACGGGCGGTTGCTGGAGACGCGCACGAAAAACTGTTCGCCGGCGGTGCGGAAGCCGTAGGCCCAGGAAAGTTTAAGCAGGGCGAGGGCGGAGCGCGGGTCGTTTTGGGCGATGGAGCGTCCGTCGTAGAGGTGCCAGAACCAGACGTTTTGGATTACGCCGGAATTGTTGAACGTGCGGTATTCGGGCGGAGGAACGGCGCGTCCGCCGACGAGGAAGGGGGAGTCGGCGGGTTGGACGGGTTGCGGAACCCAGCCGCCGCCGGGCCAGCAGGCGTCGGGTGTGTGTGTGGCGACCGCGCTCACGGGGACGGCGCCGGGAGGCCAGTAGGCGAGATAAACGGTGATCTGCAGCGGGGAGTCACCGTGCGTCGAGGAACGGCGGCGCACATAAGTGCGCTGAACCAGGTGCTCGGTTTTGAGGATGGATGAGAATTGATAGAGATTGTCCGTGTGCACGATGTCCCAACCGGCGGGGGAGGCCGGGATGATTTTTTCGAGATCGGGGACCGGGCTGGATTCGCGGGAGGGGCCGTGGGTGTTGAGGACAAAAAAGCCGAGCATGAGTGTCGCGACCGCATAAGCGGCGAGGAGTCCCCACGGGTTGGCGGCGGGTGTGGTGGTGGCGGACGGAGGCGGAGTGTCCGTGGTCTTGGCGGGTGCTTCGAGCCAGAGGGCGAGGGTGCCAAGGATAAGGGCGGTTACGCCGAGGACGGCGAAGCCGGTGTAGTCGTGCCATTTTCCTCCGATGTCCACGCCGGCGTTGGCCAGCAGCGTGAGGATGAGGGAGCGGATGATGTTCATCCCGAAGGCCAGCGGCGGGGCGATGGCGATCAACAGCACGCGCGCCCACGGACGGCGCACGAGCGTGGCGGAAAAGAACACGGCGGCGACCACACACGACAGCAGGCTGCGCACGCCGCTACAGGCTTCTTCGATGCCGACGCTGGTGCGCGCGAGCAGGATGATGTTACCCGAGGTCGAGGCGGAGATGCCTAGCAGGTGAAGGGATCCCAGGACGATATCGGTAACCCAGAGCTGGAGTTGCAAGGTGAGTCGTGAATATGTGCCGGGGGGGATCGGTGCGCAGAGCGGCCACAGTCCCACGGCGACGAACGTAGTCCAGTTGAGAGGCAAGGCGCGGACGCGGTCGCTGGAGAACCAGAGCAGCGCGGCGGCGAGCAGCGCGGTCAACGCGAGTGCCAGTGAGAGACTCACGAGCGAGTGCGTCCAGTCGATGGCGGCCGCGTAAAGACCGGAGATGCCGACGAAGACGAGTCCGGTCACGAGCGCGCCGGCCCGCAGGAGCCGCAGTCCGCCGGTCTCGGCGGGATGGCGCCACGGGGAGTGGCGGCGGCTTTCATGCAGGAGCAACACAAACAGCACGGGGGCGAACAAGCCGTGCGAGAGATCGGGGTTGTTGAGCCACTCCGGCCAGAGGTGCACGCAGAACGCGGCGGTGAGCAATCCGGCCAGGCACACCACGACCCAACTGGTGGCGGACAGGGGCGGAGTTGCAGGGACGGCGGACATCAGCGGGCGGGGGCGTAGTGGTCTAACAACGCGTAGGTGACCTCGAGAGAGAGCGGTTGCAGTGCAGGGAGGTAGTTTTCGAGCCGGCGTCCACGTTCGCCGTCGATCAGGCTGGCGGCGACTGCGTCGAGTCCCGGAAAGCTGCCGCCGAGGGATGCTTTTATCCGGAGCGCGGTCCAGTTCATGCGCTCGATATCGTGCCCCGTGCCGGCGGCACAGAAAAGCGCAAGATGGGCCGCGAGACCGGCGGAGTCGGACGGGGCCGGGGTTTGTTCGACGCGGTCGAAAATCAAGGCGCGCACCGTGGCGTCGGGGTGGCGGATGAGATGGGCGCTCAACAGCTCGACGACGATGGGGGAGGGAGGAGCGAAGAGCAGGTTCTTCACTTCGTTTTGCAAGGTGCCTCCCCATCTCAGTATGGAGAGCGCGTCGAGGCGCAATGGAATGAGATCCCTTTGGCCGAGCAGGCCTGGGCGGCGGTCCATCCATTCAAGCGCCTCCTGGGGGAAACCGCGGGAGATGAGTTCGCGGCACACGTGATAAAACGAGAGTCCGTCGCCGGCATTGGAGGCGGCGACGAGCAGACGGCCGCGGATATCCGCGGGTTTGGCGAGTTTCGCGAGATCCTCGGTGAGCGTGAGCAGCCAGCGGGCGGAAGGCGGGGTGGAGGGATTGGAGAGAAGCGAGACGCGCGTTGCGGCGTTGGCGGTGCGACGGTTGGCGAAGAGGAAGGCGTTGATCCACGGGGCGGAGTTTTCCGGGGAAGCGAGGATACGGTCGGCGGCGAGAATTTCCACGCCTTCGAAATCACCGCGGGCGAGCAACGCGCGGAACCACACCTGAGCGGTGACCGCGGCCTGGCCGGGGTGATCCTGGAGCAGGCGCCGGTAGATCTGGTTGGAGTAGAGTGGTTGGGAAATCTGCCAGACGAGCGCGAGCTGACGGCCGGCCGCGTAGTTTTGCGGGTCGAGGCTATAGGCGGTCGAAAGCGCCATGAGGGCGGCCTGCAGATCGCCGGCTTTGGAGGCGTCCTGGTATTTTTTGAGAAAATAATCGCCGCGGATACCGTGGAATTTTTTCCAGGCGGGCGGCCAGAGGACGCCGGGATAAGTCACGCCGTAGCCGACCGATCGCAGAAACACGAAGGCGCCGAGGGTGGCGGTGAGATAAACGACGAGCAGGGCCGAGCCGTAAAAACCAGCGGCGCGTCCCCAGAAAGGACGCACATCGGCGCGGTCGGCGGTGCAGCGCCAGGCACCGGAGGCATTTTGCTTCAGGAGCGGGCAGACCCGTTGGAAGCGCGCGGGGTCATTCCAGTGGGTGATGGCGGCGCAGGCGGTTTCCCAGGCGCGTCCGGAGTCGCTGGGGTGATGGCATGGACAGCGGCCCCGCGTGCCGCGGAGTCGGTAGGCTGATTTGCGTGCGTTCCAATAAAGGAGGCTCCAGGCGAAGCGGAAAAAGTCTGTGATCCATCCCATGTTTCAGCGGTTACGTAACCGGGGAGTTTCCGATACGGCAACCACGCGATTTGCGCGGGAACAAATTTCGAGTATGAGAGACGAACCCAATTCTATGAACACGCATATCCTCCGTTCCTGTTTTGCGGCCGTCGCGGCCGTTGTTCTCGCCGCCGGCGTGCAGGCCGCCGCTGTCGTCGGTGAAGCCGCCCCCGCTTTCACTCTCACCGATATCAAAGGCGTCACGCACAACCTCTCTGACTTCAAGGGCAAGACGGTCGTCCTGGAATGGGTGAATCCCGAGTGTCCGTTTGTGAAGAAACACTACGAGAAGAGCGACAACATCCCCTCGCTGCAGAAAGCCGCATTGGCCGACGGAGTGGTGTGGCTTTCGATCAATTCGGGAGCGCCTGGCAAACAGGGCGATTTCGACATCGTCAAATTCGAGGCGTGGCGCGACAAGACCGGCGCGACTCCGACGGCCTATTTCCGCGACTCTGACGGAAAGGTGGGCAAGGCTTACGGCGCGAAGACCACGCCGCATATTTTTGTGATCAATGCCGAGGGCAAGGTGGTCTACGCCGGTGCGATCGACAGCATCAGCTCCACCGACACAGCCGATATCGCCAAGGCGCAGAACTATGTGGCCGCCGCGCTCACCGCCGTGAAAACCAACGTGCCGGTCAAGCAGAGCAGCACGCAGCCGTATGGTTGTCCGGTGAAGTATTGAGCGCCTTGAAAAGCAAAGGGGCCGGCTGTTGAAGCCGGCCCCTTTTTTGCGGGCAAAAATCAGGCCACGCGGAAGAGCGGGGTGTCCGCCATCGCTTCGCGCAGCTCGGCTTCCTCGCTGTCGGTGGCCGATTCGCTCTGATTTGGGAAAAGAATGACACCGGCGAAATCCGGATGGCCGGCCTGGGTCAGCAACTGGCGTGAAGTCGCATACCAGACGGTTTCAACGACGTAGCCTTGGGTTGCGAATTGGGTTGCGACATCCCGGGCCTTTTCGGCACTGCCTGATACCACGGCGAACACTTTGCGAAGGGTTCCCGGCTGAGATTCTGCGTGAGTATCCATGATCAAAGTGGAGTTGGTCTGGAGGATTAGTTTAGTGCGTTGACGGAATTTTTACATCCGGTGCCTCTCGGGGTTAGGGGTGGGGTGATTCCCTAGGGGCGTTCGGGTAATTCCCTAGGGACTTTGTCGTGAAAAACAAAAAAGCCCGCCGGTTATGGCGGGCTTGGGGTGGCACCGGGGATTTATCGAGGTCAGACCTTAACCTCGAAGAGCTGCGGGTGCATGTCGCCGACGGCGACCTTGTTGACGGTGCCGGTCATGCGGATGGCGTAGTTGGCGCCGATCTCGATGCCGATGGTGCCGCCGGGCATGTGGACGGTGATGTCGTTGTCCACGAGGCCGAGCTTGTGCGCGACCGAGGCGGCGGCGCTGGAACTGCTGCCGGAGGCGAGCGTGTAGCCGGCGCCGCGCTCCCAGATCTCGATGCGGATGTTTTTGCGATCGAGGACCTGAAGGAACTGGACGTTGGTCTTGCGCGGGAAGTTGGCGTGGGTTTCGAGGTGGGGGCCGTATTTGTGGGCGAGCTCGGCAGAGACTTCCGGCAGCGGCAGCACGCAATGCGGATTGCCGATGGTGGCGGAGCAGTAGGTGAACGTGCGGTCGAGGACGGTGATCTGCTCGTTGATGACCTCGCGCTCGGGGCCGGTGTGGGGAATCTTGGTGCTTACGAAGGAGACCGAGCCCATGTCGACGGTGATGAGCCTGCCGTCTTCCTTGATAACGGACGTCACCTGGCCACCAGGCGTTTCGATGGTGAACGTGGCGTTCTTGGCGAGCTTCTGGTCCCAGAGATAACGGGAGAAAATGCGCAGGCCGTTGCCGGACTTTTCGGCCTCGGAGCCGTCGGGGTTGAAGATGCGCAGGCCGAACTCGGATTTCTGCGAAGGCAGCGGGCCCCAGAGGATGCCGTCGGAGCCGACGCCAAAATTACGGTGGCAGATCACGCGGATCTCGTCGACGGACGGACCGTTCTTCCACTGGGGGAAATCAACGGGATCGCAGACGATGTAGTCGTTGCCGAGGGCGTGGTATTTGTAGAAGCGCATGGAAAAGGTTCAGGTAAAGCGGTCCGCGGGCGGGATGACACGGAAAATTTTCATGACGCCGCCGACGCTTTGCGTTCGTGCAAATGACGCCGGGTGAAGGCGGCCGACACCAGCACGAGCACGCCGACGCCGAACATCAGGACGGCCATGGCGTCCAGGGTTTCCGCGGGACCGCGGCTGAACCGGCCCACGGCGAACGAGCCCAGGGCCATCGCGCCGAACGTGCTGAAGCCGAAGAGCGACGAGGCCTTGCCGCCCTCGGATTTCCAGGCGGTGAGGATGGATTGCATGCCGACGGGAGCCATCGCGCCAAAGCCCAGGCAATAAACGGAGGTGGCGAACAAAAACCCGACCGGCCCGATGGTCGCGCTGCGCACCCAGTAAAACAGCAACGCGCCGGCGGCCACGGTGAGGAATGCCGGGATTACGTAGGCGACGAAGGTGGAATAGCGTTTCGCCAAAACGAGGGCGAGCGGGCGTCCGCCGAGCAATGCGGCGAGCAGGACGATGTTGGACAGGCCGAACACGGTCGGGCTCAGTTGGAACGTGTGGACAAACACGTAGGGCGCGGCGGCGAAATACACGCCCTGGAGCACGAAGCAGAGCGAGACCGGCAGCACGACGAGGGAGAAACTTCCCGAGGCAAGCATGCGCGCGTAGCCGCGCAAGGCGGAGGCGAGTCCGAAGGGTTTCGGTTCGACGAGGGTTTCCGGAAGGCTGCGCCAGATCAGGATCACCACGACGACACCCGTGAGTGACAGCACATGGAACGTCGCCTGCCAGCCGGCCTGCTGGACGATCACGCCGCCAAGCACCGCGGCGAGGATCGGGCCCACGCTGCTGATCGCGCTGATCCATCCCAACGCGGACAACATCTGGCGGTCGCCGCACACATCGCGCACCACTACGCGGCCGGCCACGGGGATGAAGGCGACGCCGACGGCCTGCAGGAGACGCCCGGCCCAGAGCTGCGGCATCGCCGCGGCGAAACCGCAGAGCAGGGAGCCGGCGATAAACACAAGCAGGCCGATGCGAATGACCAGACGACGTCCGAAGCTGTCCACCAGCGGTCCGGCCACCAGCGTCGCCGCGGCGTAGGCGACGAAGAAGACCGTGAGCGTCGCGTTCAGCGCCTCGAGCGAAACGCCGAGGCTGGTCTGCATGACGGGCAGGGCGGGCAGGTAGATGCTGGTGCCCAGCCGCGTCAGGCAAATCGCCGCGAGGATCGAGGCCAGCAGCCGGGAAATGCTCCGGGCGGGGAGCGGGGAAGGACTGCTGCTCATGGCGGGCGCAACGCTCACTCGTCGGGGCGCGAGGCGACCTGCGTTTCGTCGAGAGACTCGCGCAGGATGACGGGGAGTTTTACCTGCGCGGTGCTTTGGCCGGGTTTGACGCGCGAGGCGTAGAGGGACGTCTGCCAGCCCGGACGCATCACGGCGACACGGCAGGCGTGCAGCGTTTGCTGGCCGCGGACCAATTTATAAACCACCGAGGAGGCCGCGAGGGCTTCGTCGAAAAGACGCACGAGGCGCATGGCGTCGGGCGCGGCTCCGTCCTTTGGCTCGAGGCAGAGCCAGTGGTGGTTGGTGCGGCCCTCCAGCAGGGCGTAGTGGTGGACCTGGGATTTGAGTTCCGCGGGCAGGGACTCGAACGCCTGCATGACGGTGGTCGGAGACAGTTTTTCGCCGGCGATGTTGGCGACTTCACCGCTCTTGGTTTCGAAGAAAATGTTGGGCGTCTTTCCGGTGAAGCCGTCCACACGGACGATGTCATGGATGTCGTAGCGGTAGAGTCCGGAGTAATTGGTGACGACCAGCTGATACGACGTCTGGTCCTTCAACTCGTGGGCCAGGAGCGGCGCGCCGCCGTCCAGCGGGATGAACTCGTAGAAGGCGGCATGAAGCGCGAGCGGAGCGGCGGGAGTTTCGGGTTTGAGCGGGATGTTGAACTTCCCCTCGCTGGCGCCGTAGCCGCAGTCCATGAGACGGCAGGTTTCGGGCAGGTGGTTGCGGATGCCGCTGGCGAAGCGTCCGACCGAGCCGGCGAGCCAGCAGGAGAATACGGAGAGTTTCGGCCAGTAGTGGCGCGGCGAAAAACGACCGCCGTCCAGCAGCGTGCGCAATTCGGCGGCGCGGGCGGGATTCGGTTTGAGCGAGGTTTCGAGCTTCGTGCGCAAGTCGGCGGGAATCGCGAGGGCGGGATCGAGCGTGCCGGTTTCGATGCCGTGGATGAGCGCGGGCGCGGCGGCGAGGGCGGTCTCGAACAACTGTTCGGCGCGGGCGGCGTTGTTGGTGATGATGGCGCGCACATCCTGTTCGAGGGCGAGACGGAGGATGACCTGGTCGAGCACCGCGGGATTTTCGATGCCGTAGCACTCAATGGGAAACGCCAGGCGCTTTTGCATGGCGGGCGGAACGGCTGCGAGGGTGAGACCCGAGGCCGAGCCGACGGGGATGCCTGCCGACGTGGTGCCGAACGTGGGGCTGTTGGAGAGCGGCAGGATGGTGCCCTCAAGCAGGCCGGGATTTTGCAGGACGATGCCGGTGGTGCGGAGACGACCGGTGACGGATTTGGCCAGCGCGCCGCGTTCGCTCTCCGGCATGTATTTGGATTTTCCGGTGCTGCCGCTGGTGATGAGAAAGTGTTTGGTCGGACCGGAGAACAGCAGGTCGGTCGCGCCCGTCTCCAGGCGTTTGGCGTCGTCGGCGTAGGCGGACCAATCGGTCACGGGAACCTGGCGGCGGAACGCATCGACATCGGCGATGGCGGAAAATCCGAGGGCCTGGCCGCGGGCGCTGGTGGCGCTGCCGGCGAGGATGTCGCGGAGGACGGCGCGTTGCGCGCCCTCGGGGTCGTTGCACAGACCGATGAAATAATTGAGCATGTCGGCGTCGCGCGTCGCGGCGAGCCGGTCGGAGAGGGATGCGGACGGAGTGCGGTCCTCGAGAAACGCGCGCATCTGGAACGGGCTCTTCCGTTTGAAGGCGAGCTGTTTTCCGATGGAGCGGAAAATCGCGGCAGGCACGTTCAAGTCGCAGCATTTCTCGATGCCCTGGAAGCCAGGCATCGAGTTGGCCTCGCACACGAGGAATTTGCCGTCGTCGAGGAGCAGATCGATGCCGCCGATGTTGAGGCCGAGGACGTCGATCACTTTCTGGGCGAGCGCGCGGATCTCGTCGGTGAGCGGCCAGTGGGCGACGCTGCCGCCCTGGGAGAAATTGGATTTGAAACTGCCGGCGGCGCCCTGGCGCAGCATGCCGACGGCGGGCTTGCGATCGATCACAAGGACGCGCACGTCGCGGCCGTGGCTGCGCTTGATGTAGTCCTGCGCGAGCCAGTGCTGGTCGGGAGCCGATTGCGCGAGGACGGCGAGACGGGCTTCGAGTTCGTCGCGCGTGTGGATGAGTTCGACGCTTTCGCCCTTGGAGCCGTTGAGCAGCTTGATGACGAGCGGCAGTTCGAAGTGGCGCAGGACATCACCGGCGGTGGTCTTGCGATGAAGCAAAAGGGTGCGCGGCGTGGGGATGCCGGCGGAGACCAGCAGGTGGTGGGTGAGGAGCTTGTCGCCGGTGTTGAGGATCGTCTGCGCGGTGTTGACGCAGAGCGAGCCGAGCAGTTCGAGGTGCCGGAGCAGGGCGATGTTGTAGTAGTCGGGCTCGTCGAGAAATCCGGCGATGACGAACTCGGGCAGGGGGACGGGAGCGCCGCGGAGAAGGAGCGTGGTGGCGCCGGCGTCGAGCACGAGATCGACCTCTTTGGGGTCGATGAGCTCGATCTTGATTTTGTTGGCCGCGGCTTCTTCGACGCCGCGGCGGATTTCCGGGATCGGCTGGCCGGAGTAGAGGATCCATCCATTCATGATAAAATTCCCGTGCTGATGAGTTGTTGGTGGCGGCCGGCGACGTAGGCCTTGAGTTCCTCGGCGACAGGGTCGGAGACCTGGGCGTCGTCGAAAGAGAAGTGCTGCTGGATCAGCCGGGTGTAGGCGAGGTCCCATTGGCTTTCGTTGCGAAGCACGAAGCCGCAGAAGAAAAATCCCTGCCGGTGAAGTTCTTCCTCGAGACGGGGCGGAACCGGCATCCAGGCGGGCAGACGCAGGGAGAGCGTGTCGACTTTTTCCAAGGAGAGCTTGTAGGCGGCCGCACGGAGCGAGGAGGCGAAGTCCGTGCAATAAGTGTCCGCGGTGAGGATCGCGTAGCCCGCCTTGGTGTCGATTGCGGAGGACCAGACGGTGCGCGGGGCGGACGGTTCGGCGGTGGTGGATTGCAGGCAGACGGTCAGCGGCAGGTTGCCAAAAAGCCGGGCGGCGACGGCCGCGTGGACCTCGGGAAAATAAACCTCGAAAGGAGGTTGAGGGCGGTTGACGCGGACGGCGTAGAGATTGGATTCGCGGCCTTGGGACGACTGGATGCCGAGGAAGCGGGCCCGCGGATGCGTGGAGACGTTCAGCGCCATCGGTTTCATGCCCATGGTGGCGGCGAGTTTTTGGGAAAGCGTGTGGGCGGTGACGAGGTTGGAGACGTAGAAGTCGAGGCGATCGGGGTTTTCGTCCACGTAGCGCAGGACGGTCTTGAGGAGGGAAAGCAGCGCGCGCGAACGGCGGTAGTCGGGCCGCACCATCACCGCGCCGACCTCGCGGACGGACGGGCTGTTTTCCTTGGTGAAAAGCGCGAGGTGGCCGACGATCGGGCCCGATTGTATGCGGGCGATGAACGACACGGTCTGTTTCGAGGCCAGTTCGATCTGGAGTTTTTCGGCGTAGTAGAACGATTCCTTGGCGTAGGAATACCGGTAGTTCTGATACGCCATCTGGACGATCTCGAAGGCGTCGGACGGCTCGGCGACCGACGTGGCGACGGACTCGGCTCCGGCGGGCGTGTTTTCGTCGTGGCGCGCGCCGGCGGTTTCCAGGGGACGGACCGCCTGGAGACGCTTGAAGAACGTGGTGCGCCAGCCGTCGCGGCCTTGGTTGATGAACTCGAGACGGTCCACCATCTTGCGGGCGAGGAAGAGGCGCAGGCCGTCAAGGGACGCCTCGGGCGTCTGGAAATCGTAGGACGGCAGGGCGGCGACGTTGATGGGCGGGCCGAGGTTTTTGAAAATGTATTCCACGCCGTCCGCGTGCGGCACGCAGGACACCTCGAACGCGTCCTCGAGGTCGTCGTGCGGGATGGACTCCATGATGTGCATGGCGGTCTCCTCGGCGGCGAGGTGGAGTTTTTCACGCTCGGCATCGTCGGCGCCGAGGGCGCGTGCGGTCTCGGTCACAAACGAGCAGATGACGGCCAGCCAGGTTACGCGGTAATCAACTTTGATGGATACGTTCACGGGACGATGAGGACAAAGCGGTCCGCCACCTTTTCAGGTGCGGAGGGAATGGCTAGCCCGAAGGTGGCCGGACCGGCGGACGGGAAGTCAGGACACCGGGACTTTGGCGGCGGACTCCACGTAGCCGAAGAGACCGCGTTTCTTGATGGCGGCGGCGACGGGAGGAGGGACCATCGTTTCCCAGGAGGCGTCGCAGTTTTGGATGCGCTGGAGCACGTCGCGGGAGAAGATGCTGAGGATGGATTTCTCATAGCCGACGATGCACTCGAGGTAGTGGTTCTCGAGGAGATGCGCGTAGAGGTTGCTCAGATGGGCGTCGACCTGGAGATTTTTGGCGGTGATCAGCACGTTGGCCGCGAACGGGGAGCCGGCGACGTGTTCGGCGGCGGGATGGCCGGCGGTGAGGTAGCGGTCGTAGGCGAGCTGCTGCATCGGGTAGATGTAGAGCCGCACCGCGTAGCGGAAGAGACGGCCGAAGTTTTCCAAGATGCCGCCGGGGAGGCTTTCGTAATACTTCTCGTTGAAGATCTCGAGGAGGTTGTTGATGCCGAGGGCGACGCCGATCATCTCCTGCGTGTAGCGGCGGAAGTAGGTCGTGAGGCGGTAATATTCGGAGTAGTCCGAGATCAGCACCGTGAAGCCGATGTCGCCGAGCAGGTCGACGCGCGAGAGGAAGTCCTGGGCGTTGAGCTCTCCGTCGGCGAGGAGGTTGTTCATGGTGATTTCCATGAGCACGACGATGTCCTTACCCTTCACCTGCGGTTCCTGCATGAACTGGGCGCAGGCGCAGTTGAGCATGTCGACGTTGACGTGGGTGACGGGGCGGAAGCTGCCGCGCTCCACGAGAACGGCCTTCTTGTAGAGAATCTCGGAAGGCTGGAGCACGTCGCCGCCGGGGCCGAACATGACGGCGTTGGTGAGCTTGTGGCGCACGAGGAAGAGCGACATCAGGCGGTTGTCGACCGGGCCGAAGGCGGGGCCGGACATTTTGAGCATGTCGACCTCGATGCGCTCGGGGCCCACGTTGTCGAGGAGCGACTTGATCAGTTCCTCGGGGTTGTCGCGGTAGTAGAACGCGCCGTAAATGAGGTTGGTGCCGACGACGCCGAGGGCCTGCTGCTGGAGGAGGTTGTCCTTGTCCCACATGCGCACGTGGATCATCAGGTCGCTGGGCGGGCCGTGGGGCTCGGTCTGGAAGCGGATGCCCATCCAGCCGTGGGCCTCGTTGGTGCCCTTGTAATTGCGGGCGGCGACGGTGTCGGCGAAGACGAAGAACGTGGTGTTGGCTCCGCGCTTTTCGTCGAGGCGCTCGAGCAGCAGCGTGTATTCGTGGTCGAGCATCAGGTTGAGCCGCTCGCGGGAGACATAGCGCGGGGCCTTGCCGTAGATGGCGTCGCTGAAGGTCATGTCGTAGGCCGACATGGATTTCGCGACGGTGCCGGCGGCGCCGCCGGCCTGGAAAAAGATGCGGGCGACCTCCTGTCCGGCGCCGATTTCGGCGAACGTGCCGTATTTCGGCTCGTCGAGATTGATCGTGAGGGCCTTGCGGTTGGTGGTCAGCAGGTCTTTTTGCTCGGACATGAACGGCATATAAAAGCGGGTGGAGGCGGGACCGCAACTCTGGGAACGAAACGGTGCGGTGACGAAACCTGCGTGAAGCGGGGATTATGCCGAAAGAGTGAAAAGCTCTGGCGGTGAAGCGAAGGGCGGCTAGCGTGCGACGAACTTATGAAGAACTTCTTTGCGTCGTTCCTGGGCACGATCGCCGGTCTTGCCTTCACGATTACCGCGTTGGTGGTGGTGGCGATCGGCCTGTTGATCGCGGCATCCAGCTTCCAGCCGCCGGTCGCGCCGGTCGAAACGGGCTCGTATCTCGTTTTTGATCTGGCGGCGAACATCACGGACGCACCGCCCGAGTTCGACGGCTCCGGTCCGGGCGCGCTGTTTGGAAACAAGACGACCACGCTCCAGTTGCGCTCGGTCACGCGGGCGTTGCGCGAGGCGGGCAAGGACAAGCGTATCGCCGGCGTGGTGCTCTTCGGCGCGCTCCAGCCCGAAGGCTACGGCAGCGGATTCGCGGCGTTGAGCGAAGTGCGCGCGGCGCTCCTGGACTTTAAGAAATCCGGCAAGCCGGTGGTCGCGTATCTGGAGTCCGCCACGACGCGCGACCTGTATCTGGCGGCCGGCGCGACGGATCTGGCGCTTGATCCCTACGGTTCTCTGATGGTGCCCGGACTCGCCAGCGAGCCGACGTTCTTTGCCGGCGCGTTCGAGCGTTTCGGCGTGGGCGTGCAGGTGACCAAGGTCGGCGAGTTCAAATCCTACGCGGAGCCGTATGTGCGCAAGGACCTGAGTCCGGCGAACCGCGAGCAGATGGAAAAACTGCTGGGCGACCTGTGGGGCGACCTGCTCGCCGACCTGTCGGCCGACCGCAAGATGACGCCGGCGGACTTGCAGGCGTTGATCGACAGCGAGGGCATCATCCGTCCGGAGTCGGCGGTGAAGGCCAAACTCGTGGACCGTCTCGCCTATCGCGACGAAGTGCTCGCGAAACTCAAGACGGCCACGGGGCGCGAGGGGGCCGACGAGCCGTTCAAGCAGATTGATCTCGCGGATTATGCGCACGCGGTCGCTCCCGCGGCGACGCACGGACATGCGCACTCCGACAAACAGATCGCGATCATCTACGCGGAAGGCGCGATCGTGGACGGCGAAGGCGAGTCGGGCGAGGTGGGCGGCGAGCGGTTTGCCCGCGAACTGCGCGCGTTGCGCCAGGACGACAACGTGCGGGCGATCGTGCTGCGCGTGAACAGTCCGGGCGGCTCGGCGACGGCGTCGGAGCACATCCAGCGCGAGTTGAAACTGGCGGGCGAGGTGAAGCCGGTGGTGGTTTCGATGGGCAGCTACGCGGCGTCGGGTGGGTATTGGATTTCCGCCTACAGCGACCGCATCTATGCCGAGCCGACCACGATCACGGGATCGATCGGCGTGGTGGGAATCCACTTTGACGTGAAGAAGCTGGCCAACGATCTCGGCATAACCTTCGACGGCGTGAAGACAGGCAAGTATGCGGATATCTTCACGATTTCGCGTCCGAAGACCGAGGGCGAGCTGGCGATTTTCCAAGGCATGGTGGAATGGATCTACGGAGAGTTCATCGCCAAGGTTGCCGAAGGCCGGAAGCTCGAGACGGGCGAGGTGGAGAAAATCGCGGGCGGCCGCGTGTGGTCGGGCCGCGAGGCGGTGAAGCTCGGTCTGGTCGATGAACTCGGCGGGCTGGACGCGGCGATTGCGCACGCGGCGGAAGCGGCGGCTTTGGGCAAGGGTGATTACGACCTGGTGGAGTTTCCCCAGTCGCAGACATTCGCCGAGATGCTGACCGCGTGGCTGGAGAACGTGCGTCCGGCACAGACGAAGCAGTCCGGTCTGGTGGCGCAGGTGATGGCGCAGGTCGCGGAGCAGGCGAAGGTGCTGCAGCAGTATAACGACCCGCGCGGTATTTACGCCCGGATGCCGTTGGAGATTAATGTGCGCTAAAGCGTCTCGAGCGTGGAGTTTTACCACAGATTGCACAGATGGACACAGATGTCGGAGATAGAAATCTGTGTTCATCTGTGGAATCTGTGGTCGAGACCGGTCCGGTTTATTTACGAAAAACACCCTAATTTATGTCATCTGATTTTATTCTTTCCCGCGATATCACGGCCACGGTTATTCCGGCGGGCGACACGGTCACGCTCGCGGCGGGCACGGCGGCGCATGTCATGCAGACGCTCGGCGGCAGCGTGACGGTGCGCACGGATCGCGGACTGTTTCGCATCACGCGGGAAAACGCAGACGCGTTGACGGGCTTCGATGTGTC
The DNA here is from genome assembly GCA_035459785.1 of Rariglobus sp. GTDB lineage: Bacteria > Verrucomicrobiota > Verrucomicrobiia > Opitutales > Opitutaceae > Rariglobus. The sequence goes on from DATHXF010000080.1 coordinate 17,963, forward strand.
GAAGCTGGTCGAGGCCAAGCCGGCGGTGGCGGAGGGCGAATTCAGCGAGGCGGCCGTGTGGGCGGCGATGAAAACGTGTTTCGATCCGGAGATCCCGGTGAACATCGTCGATCTCGGATTGGTCTACGATTTGAGTGTCGAGAAGACGCCGACGGGCGGCCACGCGGTCGAGGTTAAGATGACGCTGACCGCGCAGGGTTGCGGCATGGGACCGGTGATCGCGGAGGATGCGCGCAGCAAGATCGCGCGGTTGCCGACGGTCGAGTCGGCGAAGGTGCACATCGTGTGGGATCCGATCTGGACGCCGCAGATGATCTCGGACGCGGGGCGGAAGGCGCTAGGGCTGGAGTAAGGCGGAAGGGTCAGTCCTTCAGCAGTGACTTGAGGTCGGCGAGGGTGAGCTTGGCGTTGCTTGCGTCGCTGGCCTCGAAGACGTCGGCGAGGAGGGCGCGCTTGGTTTCCTGCATGTGCAGGACCTTTTCCTCGACGGTGCCGGTGCAGATGAGCTTGTAGCTCGTGACGACTTTTTTCTGGCCTATGCGGTGCGCGCGGTCGGTGGCCTGCGCCTCGACGGCGGGGTTCCACCACGGGTCGAAGTGCACGACCGTGTCGGCGCCGGTGAGGTTGAGGCCGGTGCCGCCGGCCTTGAGCGAGATGAGGAAGACCGGGATGTCGGGGCTGTTGTTGTAACGGTCCACCTCCTCCTGACGTTTTTTCTGCGGCGTGCCGCCATCGAGGTAGCAGTAGGGAAGGTTTTGTTCGTCGAGTTCGGCGCGGAGCAGGCCGAGGAGCGACGTGAACTGCGAGAAGACGAGCAGGCGGTGGCCGTCGTCGATGGACTCGGCAAGGAGCTCGCGGAAGGTTTCGAGTTTCGACGAATGATCGGGCGATGAAGCCGGGGCGACGAGGCGAGGATCGCAGCAGATCTGGCGCAGGCGCAGGAGCTGCGTGAGCGTGGCCATACGGATGGAGTTTTCGGACGCGCCGTCGGCGGCGAGGGCGTCGAGTTCCTGTTCGGATTTTTTCTGCCACTCGGTGTAGAGGCGCGTCTGCGTGGTGGTGGGTTCGCAGTAGAGAACCTGCTCGATTTTTTCGGGGAGCTCGGTGGCGACGACCTTCTTGGTGCGACGGAGAATGTAGGGCGCGGTCTTGGCGCGGAGACGTTCGTCGAACCAGTTGCGTTCGTCGCTCTTGGTGCCGGAGGGGACTTTTTCGAGGTAGCCCGGCATCAGTAGATCGAAAAGGGCGCGCAGGTCATCGAGGGAGTTTTCGACGGGCGTGCCGGTGAGGAGGAAACGGCTCTTGGTGTTGAGCGAGCGGAGGGCGGCGGCGTTTTGGGTGCGGCGATTTTTGATGTGCTGCGCTTCGTCCGCAATGAGCGCGGCGAAGGTAAAGTCGGCGAAACGGTCGCGGTCGCGGGCGAGCGTGCCGTAGGACGTGATGACGACGTCGATAGATTTGAGGTGCGCGTCGTCGGTGAGACGTTGGCTGCCGTGGTGGATGAAGACGCGCAGGTGCGGGGCGAAGCGGGCGGTTTCGCGGCGCCAGTTTTCGACGAGGGACGCGGGGCAGACGACGAGCGAAGGCAGGCGGGCGTCGGCGAGCGTAGTGAGGAGGGAGATGGCCTGGATGGTTTTGCCGAGGCCCATTTCGTCGGCGAGGATGCCGCCGAGGCCGAGGCGGTGGAGGTGCCAGAGCCAGGCGACACCGATTTGTTGATAGGGGCGGAGCAGCGCGGCGAGGGCGGGGGCGAGCGGTGCGGGCGTGAGTGTGGAGAGGTTTCGGAGGGCCTCGCTGCGGGATTTCCATCCGGCGGGCGGCTGATAGTGGGGGACAAGTTCGTCGATGAGATCCTGGACCTCAGCGACGCGGGCGGCGGGGATTCGCCAGGTGCGGCGGGCGGCGGCGGGTGCGGTGGAGCTGCCGGCGAGGGCGCGCTGGGCGGTGGCGAGGCGGGCCACTTTTTCGGGAGGGAGCAGGAAGACCTTGCCGTTGTCCTCGACGTAGCCGCGGTTGGTGGCGAGGGCGGTGCGGAGGGTTTCTTCGGAGACGCGGGCGGCGGCGATGCCGAGGGTGAGTGAGAATTCGCCGCCGGTTTCGGCGATGTCGCACTGGATGTCGATCTCGGCGAGCTTGGCGGTGTTTTTCTCGAAGTTGTCGGTGAAGTCGGCGTGCCAGGTGTTGCGCAGGGCGTCGAGGTGAACGGCGAGGAAATTGAGCGTCTTGTGGCGGTCGCGCAGCCACCACTTGCGGGTGAGGGCATCGAGGGCGAAACCGTTGGATTTTACCAAGTCGAGGGCGGCGGCGTAGCTGCTCTGCTCGCGGGACGGGAGGGAGATGGCGAGATAGTGTTCGCTGCCGTCGATGGTGAGCGGGGTGGAGGCGGAGGGTGACGAGGGTCGAGCGACGAGCGACGAGGGACGGGGGGGCGTCGGAGCGGTCACTTTGGGGGCGGGGGCTTCGTCGAGGTGTTCGCTGACACCGCGGAGGCGGGGGCCGATCCAGAGGAGGGGGGCGGTCGGGGTGTTGACGAAGGCGAAGACGGACTGGCCTTTGAGCGCGGTGACCAGTTCGCGGAGCTGGGCGCGAGTGAGCTGGACGAAGGGCGGGGGCGTGACGGCGCCGCCGCAGAGTTTTTGGAGGATGGCGAGGGCGGGGAAGAGCGCGGGGGCGGGCGCGGCTCCGGGGTCCATCTCGATTTTCACGGCAATCGCATCGCGGGGGGCGGAGGCGGCGAGATTGGGCGGAAGCAGGAGGCGGAGCATCCGACAAAATCCCCCGTGCACGGGGCTCGACGCGAGCGGAAATTTTAACGGGAATAAATCACGTGGCGGCGACTCTCACGTCACTACCGATGTCTCACGACGACGCTTTTACCCAGTTGGTCGATGCTTACTACGCGCCGCTTTACCGCTTTGCGCTGAGTCTGGCGCGCAATTCGGCGGACGCGTGCGACCTGACGCAGCAGACGTTTTATGTGTGGGCGACCAAGGGCGCGGCGCTGCGCGATGCGTCCAAGGTGAAGACCTGGCTTTTTACGACGCTTTACCGGGAGTTTTTGCGCGGGCGCCGGCGCGGGGCGCGGATAACGGCCATCGAGGATCTGCCACCGGGAGAAAACGATGTGCCGGCGGCGGAGACGGATCTGGCGTTGAACATGGATGCGCAGCTCGTCGTCGAGGCGTTGCAGGGCGTGGACGAGGCGTTCCGGGCTCCGCTCACGTTGTTTTATCTGGAAGACCTGCCGTATCAGGAAATCGCGGACATGCTGGAGGTGCCGATCGGGACGGTGATGTCGCGGCTGTCGCGAGGAAAAACCCAGTTGCGAGCGGCGCTGGCAAAAAAGGAGTCCGCGACGAAAGTAATCCCGTTCCCCATTTCTGAGAGGAAGACGTCATGAACACCACTGAAGCCAAATTCATTTTGCAGGCGCGGCGTCCGGATGGATCGGACGATGCGGAGCCGCGTTTTGCGGAGGCGTTGGAGCAGGCGCGCCGCGATCCGGCGCTGGGCGAGTGGCTGGCGCGCGAACAGGCCTTTGATGCGGCGGTCGCGGCGAAATTGCGCGCGGTGCAGCCGCCGGCGGATTTGCGCTCGTCGATTCTGGCGGGGGCGCGGGCGAGCCGGCCGGTGGCATTCTGGCGGCGTCCGCAGGTGCTGGCGCTGGCGGCGAGCGTGGCGATCGTGTGCGGTGTTGCGCTGGCCTGGCCGGCGATGCGTCCGTCGGCGACCGTGGATCAACTGGCGCTCGGTGTGATGACGGAAGTAAGCAGCAGCGAGCATCACTCGGCGATGCCGAGTCCGCGAGGAGAGTTGCGCACGCTGCTCACCGACCCGGGCACGCGGCTGGCGGCGGGGTTGCCGTTGAATTTTGAACAGCTCAAGGCGGACGGTTGCCGTTCGTTGAAGATCGGCGGGCGCGACGTGCTGGAAGTGTGTTTCGAGCGCGGCGGCAGCGGATTTCATATCTACGTGGCGAAGCATGGCGATTTTAAGGGCGAGGGTGCGCCCATGTTCCGCGAGCGCGGGACGCTGGCGTCGGTCGCGTGGACGGATGCGCAGCATGCCTACGTGCTGGTGTCGGGCGACGGGGCGGCGGCGTTGCGAAGTATTTTTTAAATGGCGGGGAATATGCGCGCACGGAGGCGACTCACATAGGCACACACTTATGTCCTCCACTGCTTATCAATCCCTGCCGGTTCCGTTGCGCGTGGCGAGTTGGGTCGTCCGCGTGATCGTCGCGATCATCCTGGTCCAAACGCTGTTCTTTAAATTCTCCGGTGCGCCGGAGTCGGTCTATATCTTTGAAACCGTCGGGCAGGAACCGTGGGGGCGTTATGGCTCCGGCGTCGTGGAGTTGATCGCGGCGGTGCTGCTCTTCGTGCCGGCGCTGGTGCCGGTGGGCGCGGCGATCTCGCTCGGGGTGATCAGCGGGGCGATTTTTTTCCATCTCACGAAGCTCGGCATCGTGGTCCAGGATGACGGCGGTCTGCTGTTTGGACTGGCGGTCGTGGTGTTTTTGGGGAGCGCGTTCATCGCGTGGGTTCACCGGCGTGATCTGCCGGTGATCGGTTCGAAACTTTAACGCTCAACTTATTTTTCCATGAAACTCTTCATCCGGTTAGCGGCGGTGGTGCTCGCGTTGTTCTCAGCGGCGGTGCTGCGGGCGGAGAAGCCCGTGAACACGACGTTTACGGGCGTGGCGATCAAGGGCTATGATCCGGTGGCTTACTTCACGGAGTCGAAGCCAGTGAAGGGCAGCTCGGATTTTGTGCACGAGTGGAACGGGGCGGAGTGGCGTTTCGCGAGCGCGGCGCATCGTGATCTCTTCAAGGCCGATCCGGTGAAATACGCGCCGCAGTTCGGCGGGTATTGCGCGTGGGCGGTGAGCCGCGGTTACACGGCGGGCATCGATCCGGATGCGTGGAAGATCGTGAACGGGAAGCTTTATCTGAACTACAACGCGAAAGTGCAGTCTCAGTGGGCGGAGAATATCCCGGACAATATTTCAAAGGCCGAGGAAAACTGGCCGAAGATTCTTAAGAACTGACCCTGCTTTAAATTCCATGATCACACCCAGCATCCGCGACAACGTAGCGGCGTTGCGACAAGGCAGTGAACTTTTGGCGGGGCTTTCGGCGGAGTCATACGCACAGCGGACTCCGGCGTGTTTCAACAGCTCGGCGGGCGGGCATCTGCGCCATGTCATCGAGCATTACCTGAGTTTTTTGGAAGGAACGAAAACGGGTGAAATCGATTACGAGGCACGGGCGCGTGATCCGCTGATCGAGAAGGATCCCGGCTATGCGGCGGCGCAGTTGGAGGCGATCGGCGAGCGGTTGGAACGGTTGGAAGCGGACCGTCCATTGCGCGTGCGCGCGGAGTGTGCTCCGGCGGACACGGCGACGTGGGGCGTTTCGTCGGTGGTGCGCGAGCTGGAGTTTTTACTCAGCCACACGGTGCACCATTACGCGTTGATCGGGGTGATCTGCCAGCTGGGCGGGCAGAAACTGCCGAAGGATTTCGGGATGGCACCCTCGACGCTGCGGTATTTGCAGTCCCAAGCCGCCGCATGTGCACGCTGACCTGGCGGGTGTCCGCCGAGGCGGGCGGCTACGATTTGTTTTTCAACCGTGATGAACGACATCTGCGCGCGGAGGAGCGTGCGCCGGTCGAGCAGCGGAAGGCGGACGGCGTGCGGTATGTCGCGCCGGCGGATGGCGATCATGGCGGGACCTGGCTGGTGTTGAACGAACACGGGGTCACCGTGTGTTTATTGAATTATTATCCGCGCGGGGTGGTGGAGACGGGCGTGGAGAGCCGCGGACGGTTGCCGCTGCGGTGCGCGGGGGGCGTGCGGGTGGATGACGTGGTGCGGAGGATGCATGAGGTGGAACTGGGGGCGTTCGCGCCGTTTCATCTGGTGGCGGTGGACGCAGAGGGCGGGTCGGTGTGGCTGCGGTGGGACGGGCGGGCGATGCACGAGGAGGAGGCACCGGAGTTTTTGACCTCGTCGTCGTTTGAGCCGGAGCGCGTGCAAGCGGCGCGGGGGGCGCGGTGGGCGGCGTGGCCGGGGCGGACGGCGGAGGCACTGGCGGCGTTTCAGCGTCAGCATGATCCGGCGGCGGGCGCGGAGTCGGTGTGCATGAAGCGGGCGGACGCCTGCACGCGGAGCGTGTGCGCGGTGCGCGTGCGGGCCGGCGTGCGGGAACTGGGTTATGAATCGATGACGGGCGGCGAACGCGGGGTGTGGCGCCTATGAACCTGGAATGGGTCGAGGCGTATTTGAATAATGGTGACGTCACGCTGGCGCTGGCGGCGCTCGCGTTGGCGACGCTGGTGAGCGAAGACCTCGCGTGCATCGCGGCGGGGCTGCTGGTGGCGGCAGGGAAGTTGGCGTTTGGTCCGGCGGTGGCGGCGTGTTTCGCGGGAATATTTGTCGGTGATTTGTTGCTGGTGCTCGCGGGGCGGGCATTGGGGCGCGGGGTGTTGACGCGGTGGCCGTTGCGCGGACGGGTGTCGGCGGAGGCGGTGGCACGGGCGGAGCGGTGGTTTGCGGAGCGCGGGGCGTGGGTGGTGCTGGCGAGCCGGTTCATGCCGGGGACGCGGTTGCCGACGTATGTGGCGGCGGGCGTGCTGCGGATGCCGTGGGGGAAATTTGCGCTGTGGTTTGCGCTGGCGTGCGCGTTGTGGACTCCTCTGCTGGTGGGCGCGGCGGCGCTGGCGGGCAATGCGGTGCTGGGCTGGTTTGACGTGTGGACGCAGGCGGCGGTCTGGCTGATCGCGGCGGGCGTGGTGGTGTGGCTGGTGGCGAAGATCGGGATGCAGGCGGCGACTTGGCGCGGGAGGCGGTTGCTGCTGGGCAAGTGGCGGCGGCTGACGCGGTGGGAATTCTGGCCGCGGTGGGCGGTGTATCCGCCGGTGGTCCTGTATTGTATGTGGCTCGCCGTGAAGCATCGCGGGGCGACGGTGTTCACGGCGGTGAATCCGGGGATCGGCGCGGGTGGAGGACTCGTGGGCGAATCGAAGAGCGAGATATTGACGGCGCTGGCGGGTGCGGGCGACGCGGTGGCGACGTGGGTGCGGGTGGACGGCGGCGAGGTGGAGACGAGGTGGGCGGTGGTGAAGTGTTTTGCGGAGACACACGGGTGGCCGGTGGTGTTGAAGCCGGACGTGGGCGAGCGCGGATCGGGCGTGGTGATCGCGCGCGACGAGGCGCAGGCGAGGGCGGCGCTGGCGGGCGAGCCTGACGTGTTGATTGCGCAGCGGTATGTGGCAGGGGTGGAGTTCGGGGTGTTTTATGTGCGCAGGCCCGGGGCGGAACGCGGGGAGATTTTTGCGGTGACGGACAAGCGCATTGTGGAGCTGACGGGCGACGGGCGGCGCACGCTGGAGGAACTGATTCTGGGCGATGATCGCGCGGTGTGCATGGGGCGGTTTTTTCTGGAGAAGTTTGCGGCGCGGCTGGATGACGTGCCGGTGGAGGGGGCGCGCGTGGCGTTGACGGAGCTGGGCACGCATTGTCGGGGTGCGGTGTTTTTGGACGGGGCGGAGCTGGTGACGCCGGAGCTGGCGGAGGAAGTCGAGCGGGTGAGCGGGACGTTCGACGGGTTTTACTTCGGGCGGTATGATGTGCGGACGACGTCGGCGGAGGCGTTTCGACGCGGGGAGTTCACAGTGATCGAGCTGAACGGGCTGACGTCGGAGGCGACGAGCATCTATGATCCGCAGCATTCGGTGTGGTTTGGGTGGCGGGTGTTGTGCCGGCAATGGGCGCTGGCATTTGAGATCGGGGCGGCGAACCGGGCGCGCGGGGCGCGGGTGTTGAGCGTGCGGAAAATCCGGGAGCTGCTTCGACGAGCATGAGCACGGAGCGTTATGAGTTGAGGATGGCGAAAAACGCGGACGACGTGCGGGCGGCGCAGCGGCTGCGGTTCGCGGTGTTCAACGTGGAGATGGGCGAAGGGCTGCCGGGCTCGGCGGCGACGGGGCTGGATGCGGACGAGTTTGATGAGGTGTGCGATCACCTGCTGGTTGTGGAGCGGGCGACGAGCGAGGTGGTGGGAACGTATCGGTTGCAGACGGGCGTGGTGGCGGGTGCGTCGGGACGTGGGTATTACAGCGAACGGGAGTTTGATTTTGCGCCGTTTGAGGCGGTGCGGGATGAGATGGTGGAATTGGGGCGCGCGTGCGTGGCGGCGGAGCACCGGAACCAGAGCGTGCTCGGGCTGTTGTGGCGCGGGATCGCGCACTATGCGCAGGAGCGGGGGGCGCGTTATCTCGTCGGATGCAGTTCGCTGACGTCGCAGGATGCGGCGGAGGGATTGGCGACGTATGCGGTGATCGCGAGGGGAAGTTTGGTCGCGGAGCCGTGGCGGACGCGTCCGCTGGCGGCGTGGCGGTGCGAGGCGACGGCGGAGGCGGTGCAGGCGGCAAAGACGCGGGTGAAGATTCCGCGGTTGATGACGGCTTATCTGGCGGCGGGGGCGGCGGTGTGCGGGGAGCCGGCGATCGACCGGGAGTTCAAGACGGTCGATTTTTTGACGTGGATGGATTTGCAGGCGATGCCCGCGCGGGTGTTGCGCAAGTTCATGGGGTGAGTTGGCGTGTCGGGACAAATTGATGACGACACTCCGGAACAACGTGCGCGGGGCGGGGCGGCTGGCGGCGTTGCTGGCGGTGATCGTGTGGTCGGCGACGACGTATGCAGCGTGCCGGAGACATCGGAAGGACGTGGCGGGCAAGGCGCGGTGGCTGCAGACGACGTGCGAGCGGGCGTTGCGGGCTCTGGCGGTCGGGGTGGAGTCGCGCGGGGAACCGGCGAAGGGCGCGGTGATCGTGGCGAATCATCTCAGTTACCTGGATATTCTGGTGCTCGCGGCGCTGACGCCGGCGGTGTTCGTGTCGAAGAAGGAAGTGCGGAGCTGGCCGCTGTTCGGGTGGTTTGCGGAAAAGGCGGGAACGCGGTTCATCGACCGGAACCGGCGCGGCGACGTGGCGCGGATCGGCGAGGAACTCGGGCCGGCGATGGCGGCGGGGCTGACGGTGGTTTTGTTTTTGGAAGGGACGACGACGGACGGACGCGGCGTGCTGCCGTTCAAGGCCTCGCTGCTGGAACCGGCGGTGCGCAACGGCTGGCGGGTGGTGCCGGCGGCGCTGGACTACGCGGTGCCGGCGGGACGTTCGACGGAGCGGGAGGTCTGCTGGTGGGGCGACATGACGCTGGCGCCGCACCTGTGGAATTTCACGACGCTGCCGTGGATTCGCGCACGGGTGGCGTGGGGCGCGGAGGTCAAGGTAGAGGAGCGTGCGGACCGGAAGTCGTTCGCGGCGGAATTGCGCGAACAGGTGGTGGCGTTGCGCTATGAGGGTGTATCCGGGAAATAAACCAGTCCATCGCCGAAGCTCTGCAAGCGAGTGAGAAAGCGCACTGGGCCGGCGTTGCCCTCGGCGGCACGGGCCGAGCGCCCTTTCTCCCTCGCGCTGGACCGGTTTATTCTCCCTGACACACCCTAAAAAGCGCTTGGTTGGGGCGCGCGGGGTGTGCAAGGTGTCGGGGTGACCCCTCACTCCGCCTGGAAAACTCTCAATCGTTTTGTGCCGTGGGGTTTGCCGGCGTTGCTCGGGTTGGCGTGGGCGCTGGGTTCGCTGGAGTTCGTGAAGGCGCTCGAGTGGCGTTCGCTGGATTGGCGGACGAAGTATCGTGTTCATTCGCAACCGGCGCCGGATCCGCGCGTGCGACTGGTGCTTTTTGATGATGATACTTACGTGAACATGGTGACCTGGCCGCCGAGCCGGGAGTATCACGGGACGCTGGTGGAGTTGTTGTCGCTGGCCGGAGTGTCGGTGGTGTGTTTCGACGTGATCATGGATGCGCGGCGGACCGATGGCGGTGACGCGACGATGGGTCAGGCGGTGATGAATTCGTTGGCGCGGGGGACGCGCACGGTGTCGGGCTCGGTCACGAGTGAAGTGAAGGTGTTGGGCGAGGAGGGCGCGGAGCCCGGACCGACGGGATCGCTGCCTGATTTCAAAGGCAATATTCGGAAGCTCACGGGTGATAAGTCGGCATTGCTACCGTTTCCGGAATTGCGCGAGGTGAGTTATTACGGATTCGTCGATCAGCCTCGAGATGCCCCCGACGATAGCAATCAGCACGGTGATGAGGGAGACGATAGGCAAAAACCCAGTGATGCGGCGGGCGACGGCATTCTGCGCGAGCCGCCGCTGGTGGTGCGCGTGGGGAATAAGGTGTATCCATCGTTGGGACTGCAGACGTTGATGGCGCACTTCCAAGTCAGTCCGGAGCAAGTGAGGGTGCGGTTGGGCGATGCGGTTTATCTTCCGACGAAGACGGCGGGCGAACTGCGGATTCCGGTGTCGGCCGCAGGGCGGTTTTTGCTGAACTACCGGTATGAGGTGCAGGCAGACCGGTCCAATTTCCCTGTGGATGGCTATCGGAAACTCATCCTTGGACTCTACGGAACCTACGTTGAAAAAAATCCGGAGACGCCGAAGCCGCCTGATTTGACGGGAGCGATTTTGTTTGTGGGGCAATATATCACAGGCAATCCCGACGCGGGGCCGACACCTCGCAGCTCGATGTCGCCGTTGCCGCTGATCCACGCGAACCTGGTCGATAACGTGTTGAAGGGCGACTACGCCCGCCGCGTCGAACCGTGGAAGGCATGGCTGGGCGTGGCGTTGCTCATGTGGGCAGGCTGGTGGTGCTGCCTGCGGCGGCCGCTCATGTTCATGATCGGCTTTGCGGTGCTTAGTCTGGTGGCTTATGTGGTGCTGGCTTTTGCTTTATGGAGCCGGTTCAGCCTGTGGCTGCCCTTGGTCACGCCGGTGACGGGCATGATGTTGGTGCAGTTTTGGGCGTTTACGCGACGGGTGCTGGCGGAGCAGCGGGCGAAGGAGCAGATCCGCGGGACGTTCAACGCCTACCTTGCCCCCGAGTTGCTGACCCGCGTGATGTCGAAGGGCGGGTTGCAGTCCATCGAGAGCGAACGCAAGCCGGTGACCATCATGTTCTCCGACCTGCGTGATTTCACGAGTTGGAGCGAACGCACCAACGAACAGGTCTTGATTACCCAGTTGAATGAATACCTGGCAGCCATGGTGGAGTGTATTCATGTGCATGGCGGCACGTTGCATAAGTTCATCGGCGATGCGGTGATGGCGGTCTGGGGGGATCTGGTGAGTGAAGGGACCGAGAGGGATGCGGAGCGGGCGTGTCAGGCGGCGCTGGCCATGCAAAAGCGTCTGGAAGAACTCAATGCGGAGTGGTCCGCACGCGGTCAGGCGACTCTGCGCATGGGTATCGGGTTGAATCACGGCACGGTGTTGGCGGGAAATATCGGTTCGCCGCGCCGCATGGAGTTTACGGTGATCGGCGATGCCGTGAATCTGGCCTCCCGTCTGGAGGGACTTAACAAAGAGTTGCGCACATCGATCCTGGTCGGTGCGTCCGTGCAGGCGTTGGTGGCGGATCGCTTTGTGTTCAAGGAGATGGGTGACGTGGCGGTGAAAGGTAAGTCGCAACCCATTGTGGTTTTTGAACTGGGGTGTGTTCGCTAAATAAATCAGCCCATCGCTAAAGCTCTGCGAGGGAAGCGAGAAAGGGCACTGGGCCGGCGTTGACCTCAGTGGCACGGACCGTTGGTCCGCCTCCACCTCGGTCGCCTTGGCCGAGCACCCTTTCTCGCTCCCGCTGGTCCGGTTTATTTAGCAAACACACCCTGCGAGTGGGGAAACACCCTAGGGGCTTTTATGGAAAGCGACCGCCTTCGTGCTTGCTGTGACTCGCATTCCATATACTCATGCACGTAGTTTTAGTTTGAATTCAAACTGTTCAAAAAGCCCCATGAAAAAGTCCATTCAGTCCCTTCTTATCGCCGCCATCGTCAGCGTAACTGTCGTATGCGTCCAAGCTGCCGAAACCGCTTCCGAAGTGGTGGTGCTCAAGGTCAAGGGTGCCGCCAAAGCGGTGCTCCCCGGCACCACGACTCCGGTTGAAGTGAAGGCCGGCAGCACGCTGCCGCAAGGCACCATCCTCGAGACCGCCGAAGACGCTCAAGTCGAGCTCCAGGTGTTCCCTGGCATCGTCACGACGATCAAGGCCGGTTCAAAAGTGGACCTCAGCAAGATTTCCCTCACCACCGCCCAAGGCGTGGTGACCAAGCAGAGCGCTATCATTGGCCTGAGCGTGGGCAGCGTTGTTTCCAAGCTGGATCCCTCCAAGAAGTCGATCAATGACTACTCGGTCAGCACGCCCAAGGGTGTGGCGGCCGCCCGTGGCACTGAATATACGGTGGTCGTAGCCTCCAACGGCGAGGTTCGTCTCTACGTCAAGAATGGCTCGGTGACCTTGACCCCCAAGAACGGCGGCCCTGCGGTCGTTGTTCAGGCGGGTTTCTATGTGACGGTTGGAGCCGATGGCAGCATCAGCGCTCCGGTGGAATCCTCCAATTCCGATGTGAATTCGGATCGTGATCCGGGCACCGATAAGGAAGCCAAGGAAATGATCGATACCACGATCATCGTCAGCCCCTCGGCTTGATTTGACTGAGCTTTAAAAAAGCCGCCCCTCGAAAGGGGGCGGCTTTTTTATGGGTGGATGCGGAGGGCGGGGATCAACCTGCTTCGGTGTATGCTGGTCGGTCCGGCAGCAGGGCGCGTTATGCCGGGTAAGGAGGCGGCCGTCAGGGGCCCCGTTTTGTTTGCCGGTCGAGGAATCATTTTCGTATCGATGTGCCGGCGGGCAGAGGTTTCAGGATGAAATTACGCAGCACTGTCGCCTTTAACGGACCGGCTTTCGAGCGCGCGGTAAGCGCCAGCATCCACACGCCGGGCTTTGCTTCGATGGCCAGTGCTTCTTTTGTCCAAGTTTTCGAACCGGCTTTGCCGCTTACGCTCAAAAAACGGCCGTCCCAACGCATCGTGAAATCGCGCTGAGTTGTTCCGGGTATGTCACCGTCTTGGTGGGCGGGCTCATCATGGGTGAGTTGTTGAAACGGTATGGAAAGCAGCCGGTCTCCCCATCCGTTTGGCGAGCCGATGGCAAGTCCGTCACCCCTTTGTGATGTGCCCCAGAAAACTCCTGTCGTCGCCTCGGGTTGATCGCCGGTGTCGAAGGTGACCGAAAGCTCCCACGAGGTTTTAGAGGAAAGCCATAAAACAGCGGTCGCACTTTCGTTTCCGCCGGCCTTGAGGCAGGACGCATCGTTTTCTGCGATCAGGACGCCTTGGACCGGGCCGAGGGGAGCAGCATCGACGGGAGTGACGGTTGATCCCGACCCGATCCATGCTGATTCAAAAGCAGCGCAGAGTGCATGATGTCGCAGCCAATCCTGCGTCGGCGGGTCTTTCTCGGTGTCGGCAAGTTCGCTGAAGATTCGGGCTGCCTGCCCCGCCTTGCCGGATGCCTGCGCGGATTCGGCGATGAGGAAGCGCTGGCCGGTCATGCCGCTGCGGGCGAGAATGTCGGCGCGCAACGAGGCGAAGGAATATGCGGATCGGCCGTTAAGCTTCCGATACATCCCGGCGAGTGCATCACTGCCAACGCGATCAAGGACCGTGCGCGCCTCTCCATACTGGCGGGCGTGACAGCTGTTGATAAAGGCGAAGAGATTGCCGCGTTTCCAGACCGAGGCGGCGGACTCCGGCGGTGCGGGCGGGATGGAAGCCAAATACAGCAGGAAAGCTTTCTCCATGGTTTTTTCATGGAGCAGCGTCGAACGGAGTTCATCGGTGTCCTCTACGAGAAACTCCAGGGACTTTTCGAAGATGAGCGGGAGGTCGGAGTTCCAATCGATCTGACGGGCGACCTCGAGCGAGATGGTTTGCAGGGTTTCGGACGAACCGCCCCAGCGGGTCAGATTCAAATTCATATACTGGACCCAGGCGTCGAAATGATCTCGTTGGGCGGCCAGCGCACGATCAAGCCACAGGCGGGTTTCTTCGGGGGAGGATCCCTGCCCCTGACAAACCGGAAGCATACGGCTGGCGGTCAGCGGCTGGGTTGGCGCCGCATCGAAGGCGCGCATCAGGAGGACTCGCGCGTTGGCGAGATGCTTAGCGAAGCCTTTCCATCCTTCAGGAGTTACTTTGTAGGCGAAGCCGCCTCCGCGTGCACCCCAGGCGCGTTCGATTTCGACTTCACCGAGGAGCAAGTCACGTATGGCGGCAGGGACCTCGGAGAGGATTGTTTCATAGTTTTCCGTGTCGTCGTAGGCTACATTCAGCCGCATTCCCCGTTCAGGGAGTGTAAGCGCGAGCCATTTGTCCTCTTCGTAGTAACATTCTTTACGAAGCGCGCGAACCAGGGCGCGCACACCTACTTTCGAGAATTCGGTGGGATGCAGCTTCGGATTGTAGCTTCCCAATTTGTTTTGCACGATGCTCGCCGTCCAAACGAGTGCGGCGGGAACATCGCTGGATTCAGGCAAGCGCTTCCATGCGGCCAGCAACGTGCCGTCGTCTTGGTTACGGCCGTTGATCTCCAGCTTCAGCATGCCGAGGAGGAGCTGGACTACCGGGAGTTTGAGCTGTTCGGATGGGAGCGTGGTGACGTTGGCGAGAATCGTGTCACCATCCGGGGCACCGTCTTGATTGAACCACCAAGCAATGGCTTGTGATATCCATTCACGTGTGGGGATGTAGTCCGAATCCAAAGGGATCGGCATCAGGCATAGACCTGTAAACCAAGTTGCTTGCCGAGTGCGTTGTTCGGGGCCGGTAACCGTGGTTCTGTTTAATACGGGTGTAGTCACCGGCACTGACTTCGCCTCTTCCACCGTTTGAACGATTGGAATTGAAACTTCCTGTGGTGATGTGACGGGTTCGGTGTTTTGAGCCTCGAATTGTTTGACGGGTGAGCCCATGCATCCACCGGTAACGAAAGCGAAAGCGGCCAGAAGCCGGTGGGTGGGGCATCTCATGTTTATTACAAACAATTTGACGCCAGCCCTGCCTCGAAAAGCAAGTTGTCACCACAGCGGTATAATCGTTTCGGTGCGGGTCCAGCCGGTCTGGCCGGTGGGGAAGGTGAGGCGGGTCCAGCCGAGGAAGGTTTTGTCGGCCGTGGCGACTGAGCCGAGTGACAAGGGCGTGGATTTTTGCGTTTCTAGATCGGTGGGGATGGAACGGAGCGTGGTGGCGGTGACGACCACCACGGCGCGGGCGTCGGCGAGCGGGCCGTAAGTGCGCAGGCTGACTCCGCCGGCGA
>DATHXF010000081.1:0-5036 GCA_035459785.1 Rariglobus sp.
CCCCACTGGAATTTCCGCATCCTCCGCACCGATCGCGACGACTTCGCCGAGGGCGACGTCATCGAGGTCACGCTCAGGGCCGGCAGCTGGCATAACCTCGACTCCTGGCGCTGGAGTCATGTCAAAAATCCCGGCGCCTGATCCACCTTTTCAAACCTTGGCATCCACCTCCAAAGACCGGGGACGTTTGCATCTGAAGCCGCAGCTCAAATACCTGCTGCGGCACTCCCGGCTGCTGCGCCGTCTCCTCGTGCCGCGGCTGGTCTGCCGGCACCACGCCGCCTACTACGGCCGGCCGCTGCCTCGCAACAACCCCCGCACCATGTCCGAGATCATCAACTGGGCCAAAGCCTGGGGCGGTCTCGATCGCTACGCCCCGTTCGCCGACAAGTATCAGGTCCGCCATTACATAAAGGCCATCGGCGGTGAAGCCCACCTGGTCCCTCTGCTCGCAGTGGTGGATCGCGCCGCCGATCTAAACTGGGACGCCCTCCCTCCTGCCTTCGTCCTCAAGACCAACCACGGCTCGGGCTGGAATGTGCTCGTGCCTGACAAAGATTCCGCCGACCGCCCTGCCATCAACGCCCGCCTCGATCACTGGCTGTCCGAGTCCTTCTTTCTCAACAGCCTCGAATCGCAATACGCGCCCATCAGGCCGCGCATCATCGCCGAAGCCTACGTCGGCGACCCGAAAACCCTCCCGGTCGACTATAAAATCTCCTGCGCCAAAGTTGCACCCCTTCATATTCAGGCCGACTACGACCGGACCGGCCGGCACACCCGCGCCTTCCTCGACCTCGACTGGCGTCTTCTGGAAGGCAAAGACGATTGCCACTCACCCGCCACCCCGCCTCCCCTCCCGGCCGGACTCGCCACCATGCTGGACCTCACGGCCCGGCTCTCCCGGCCTTTTCCGTTTGTGCGCGTCGATTTCTACGAGGACGACGGCAAGGTGTATGTCGGCGAACTCACCTTCACTCCGGCGAGCGGCATCTACCTCGTGGATCCTCCGGAATTCGATCTCGTCCTTGGCCAAGGCATCGATTTCACCGGCTACCGGCGTCCGCTCGAGATCGATCCGCAAATCTTTGGCCAAGCCTGAGCGGTCCATCTTTTGATTGAACCCCCGCCTGCCTGCTTGCTCGATACGTTTCCCCATAAGCCGTGAACATACTGTTCATCAATTACGGCGATTTTCGCGCCAACAGCCTCACGCACATCGCCGGCTTCGCGACCGGACTGACTCGTCTGGGTCATGTTTGCGCCGTCGCCGTGCCCCGCGGGCTTAAGACCCTCTCCGCCGTTCCCTCTCCGGCCTTCGTCCCGCTGCTCCACGCCGATGTCCTCCGGCGTCCCGCCTGCTTCCCCGACGGCCGTCCCCCCGATATCATTCACGCTTGGACCCCGCGTCACGCCGTCGCCACTTGCACACTGGAGCTGCAACGCCGGCTGCCCCGTGCCGCCCGCCTCGTCGTGCATCTGGAGGATAACGAGGAATACATCGCCTCGCACATCTGCAATCAGCCCTTCGCAACACTCCGCACCTCCGCGTCCTCCCTCTGGCTGCCGCTCTACAAACGCCAGCTCGTCCATCCCTGGCGCCACCGCCTGCTCCTGCACGCCGCCGACGCCATCACCCACATCACGCCCTCGCTCTCCGCCTTCGCCCCCGCCGGCCCCGCAACCCGCCTGCTCCTGCCCGGAGTGGATCCCGCCTTTTTTGAAAACCCCGCGCTCCCGCCGCGACTCCACCGCAAGCTCAACCTGCCCGCCGGCGCCCGCGTCATCGTTTACTCGGGCAGCGTCAATCCCGTGAACGCCGCCGAACTGCGCGACCTCTACCAAGCCGTCGCGTTGCTCGACCGGGAGGGGCCTCGCCCCGTCCGTCTCCTTCGCACCGGCTCCACCCCCAAGTGGTTTTCCGACTCTCTCTCGCCGGCCGAACGCTCTATTCTGATCAACCTCGGCTTCGTGGACCGCCAGCTCCTCCCCGCGCTCTTTTCCCTCGCCGACGTTCTCGTTCAACCCGGAAAAACCGGCCCCTTCAACGATTACCGCCTGCCCTCCAAACTCGCCGAGTTTCTCGCCAGCGGGCGCCCCGTCGTCATGCCTCCCGCAAATCTCGCGGCCGAGCTTGTCGACGGCCGCGACGCCCTTTTCCTGCGCGACGGCACACCTGAAGACATCGCCGACCGTTGCCGCGCTGTTTTTTCCAACCCCGGTCTCGCCACGCGTCTCGGCCAAAACGGTCGCGAAGCCGCCCGTCGCATCTTCGATCTCGAAACCCAAACCGCCATTCTCGCCTCCCTCTACGCAGACGTCGCCACCCGGCCGGCCCGCGTTCTCTGGTCCGCCCTGGCGGCCTCTCCGCAACTCGACGAAACAACCCTGTTTCTCCGCACCCCACCCGATGCGGATCTCGTCGCCGCACTCGCCGGGGCCCGGAGTTCCCCCCGCCCGCCACCCGCCGGCTGGCGCCGTCATCTTCCCTCCTGGCTTCACACCCCGTCCCCCGGTTGGTGATGAAAATCGTCCTCTCCAACTACCACTATCAGCCCGTCCACTCGGGCGGCGGCGATCTTCACATCGAGGCCTTCATCCAGACAGCAGTCTCGCTCGGCCACACCCTGTTTTCACTGTCTTCCTGCCGTCACCCGTCGGTGCGCTCCATCCGCCCCGATGCCTTCGGTCAATGGTGGCACCTGCGCAATGCCGACGTGCACTACCTGCGCATCCAGGACGATTTTCCCCGCCGTAAACTCTCCCGCTGGTTCACCCCGCCCTGGCGTTCCCTCGCCCCGCGTCCCGCGCTCGTCTGGGAATTCAACACCATCCCCGAACAAGGCGCCTGCATCGGCCGCTCGCCTGCGGAAATCGCCCTCGCCCGTGAACACTTCCGCCGCACCGCACCGCATTGCGATCTCGCTGTATGCGTAAGCCGGTCCATCGCCGATTACGCGCGCACCGAACTCGGTGTCTCCCGCACGGTCGTCATCCCCAACGGCGCCCACCTCCGCCCTTCTTTGGCCAACCGGCACGGCCCCGACTTTGATGTCATCTGGGCCGGCTCGGCTTATATCTGCTGGCACGATTTCACCCTCCTGCGCGAAGCCGCCCGCCTCCTCTTCGACGACCCTGCGGCACCCCGCATCCGCTTCCACCTGTTCGGCTCCGGCACCGAAAAACTCACCGGAATGCCGCCCAACGTCCGGACCTACGGACCGGTCTCCCATGCCGAGGTGTGCACCGTCGGCGCACGCATGCACGCCGCCCTCTGTCTCTATGAACCGGGCCCCGGTGACTACAGCTCTCCCCTCAAGTTCTACGACGGTCTCGCCGCAGGTCTGCCCGTCATCACCACGCCGCAGTCGCAGATGGACGCTGTGCAGCACGAGATGGGATCCGCTGATCTCATCATCGCCGACCGGCGCCCCGCAACCCTGGCCCGCATCCTCGCCGGACTCGCGGCCGACGAACCCCGTCGCCTCCGTCACTCCGCCGCCGCGCAGCACCTCATCGCCCGCCGCTGCAACTGGCCCGCGCTCATGGAAACCCTCCTCGGCGAAGTCTCCGCCCTCGTCCGGAAACGCCGCGCCGGCTGATCACCAGCCGTGCGCCCGCTCGTAGGCGAGCCGGTAGAGATCCGCGATATACTCGTAGCCGCCGTATTGCTCCGGCAGCTCCAGCCAGGTCGTCTTCTGAATCTTCGTGCCCGTCTCCGACGTCAGATGGAAACAGTAGCCGCTCGCGTTCAACTCCAGCACAAACAGTTTCCCGTCCGGCACCCGCCGCACCACATCGATCCCCATCAGCGGAATCTCCGGAAACGCCTGTGACGCCTTCTCGGCAAACGCCACGATCTCCGCGTCAAACGGATCGCTGAACGCGCAGCCCTTGCCTGACGACACCACCGATAATCCGGAGCTCGCCCGGAAATCCCCGTCCGCCGGCAGCGCCCGCCCCTCGACTTCCCGTCCCTCGATCCTCCAGCGATAGATCGCCTTGCCGAACAGCACGCCCACTCGATGGCTCACCGGCCGGGGCCCCGTGTAGACGAACTCCTGCACCAGCGGCGCCGAACTGCACTTGATCGCCTCCACGTAAATGGGTTCTCCGCTCACGCCCGTCGCCTTCTGCACGCGCACGCTCGCCCCGCGCAATCCCTGATCGGGCTTCACGACCACGTAGCGGCCGAACTCCTCCTCTTTCAACTTTTCCCCCGGCTGCAGAATCCTCCACCGCGGCACCGCCACTCCCGTCTTTTCCAACGCCGCAAGTTCCTCCGATTTGGGCATGCTTCGCCCGCTTCGCGACTCGGCCGTGTCAATCGCCCAGGGAGGAGTCGGATGCAATCCCACCATCCACACCGGCTTCCCCAGCCCTCGTTTGCACACGCTGCGCACCAGCGTGAGTGTGCGCTCCGCTCCGACCCGCAGCCGCGGATTTCTCAACCTCAACCAGGACGCGATCGGCTCCAGATCACGCCTCACCAGCGCACGATCATCCGAGATCAACGCCAGCCCGCCTTCCCACCCGGCAAACCAAGGCAGCCAAGCCCGGTTTTTGCGCGCATCCGGCGGGTGCATCGCCGCGCCCAGCGGCGGGCGCTGCGCCTCGGCTTTCGGCAGCCCGGCCTCCGCCGCCAGCCCCAGTCCCTGCCGCAACATCCCGTCCAGCGCCCGCCCCTCCGGCGTCGCCGCCAGCTCCGGCTCCGCACGCAACCAACGCAAAAAATCCAGCGCATGCCGGCGCACTCTCTTCCGGCCAAAATCCAAATTCCCCCTCGCGCCCGCTTCCGCTCCTCTCATCAACGCCAGCCCCGCCGCCACCATCGCCACCGGCGCCCGCTCCTCCGTCCGTGCCGCCGCCAGCGGCGGCAACACACCGGCCTTGCGCAAAACCTCCAGCGTCCCCGGCAGCGCGCGCTGCGCCCCGTGGTGCACCACGCGCATCCCTCCGCCTGAAAACAACGGATCCAAATCCGCATCCGGCTCGCCCGCCTCCGGCTCCGCATACCGATACGCCGCCGTCGCGGG
>DATHXF010000082.1:0-16625 GCA_035459785.1 Rariglobus sp.
CGCCGGCGTCAGTTGTCCGAGATCCTTGTGCAACGTCAGCAAGAGGTCGAAGTGTGGACCGAGCAGATCGGTTCGCTTGAATCCGAGAGCGATAACCAGAAGGCCCGTGCCGCGCAGATCGCCGAGACCCTCGTCGTCGCCCAGCAGCAGGTGGAGTCGATCCGCAAGGAACTCACCGATGTGGAGCGCGAGATCGGCGGAGTTGAAAACTCGCAGGAAGGCATCCGCACCGACGCCGAGAAGGCGCAGTCCGATTTCAGCCGTTGCGAGGTCGCCCTCGCTCAGAACAAGTCGCGCGCCCAGTTTATCGAGGAAGACGTGCAGCGCGAATTCCAGATCCGCGTCGGCCAATACGATTGGCGCGCGTTGCTCTGGCGCTCGGAAGATGATCCGCCCGACCTCAAAGAACTCGACCTCGACGATGACGAGGATGATGCCGCACCCGCGGCTGCGGCTCCTGTTGCTGCAGTCGTCGAGCCGGCTCCGACAGTCGAGGGCGAGGCACCTGCCGCCGAGATCGCTGCCGCTCCTAAGCGTCGCAAAAAGAAAGGCCCGAAGCCCGATCCCACCGAGGAAGATCTCGTCGAGTTGGAGAAGTCCGCCGCCTGGGATTCGATCAAGGCCGAGCTCGACGCGTTGCGCCAGCGCCTCGGCGGCATGGGCGCGGTCAACACCGGCGCCATCGAGGAATACGCCGAACTCAAGCAGCGCTACGACTTCCTCAAGGGGCAGAGCGACGACTTAAACACCGCGAAGGCAGACCTCGTGACGACCATCGACGAGATCAATCGGACCTCGATGGAGCAGTTCCAGATCACCTTTGATCAAATTAAGAAGAACTTCATCTACACGTTCCAGACGCTCTTTGGTGGCGGTATCGCCAACCTCGAGTTGATCGTCACCGACGACATTTTGGAGAGCGGCATCGAGATCACCGCCCAGCCGCCCGGCACGAAACTGAAGGGCATTACGTTGCTCTCGGGCGGACAAAAAACGCTTACCGCCGTGGCGCTGCTCTTCGCGCTCTACATGGTGAAGCCGTCGCCGTTCTGCTTGCTCGACGAGTTGGACGCGCCGCTCGACGAATCGAACATCGGTCGTTTCACGAACCTCCTCGGCAAGTTCGTGGACAACTCCCAGTTCATCATCATCACGCACAACAAGCGCACGGTCTCGGCCGCGCAGGCGATCTACGGCGTGACGATGGAAGAGCGCGGCGTGTCGAAGACCGTCTCGATGAAGTTCAACCAGCACAAGGACGACATCGAGAAGACGGAGAACATCGCCGAGTCGGTGCGCGGCGCGAAGTCCACGCTCACGGCCTGAGCGACCGCCGCCAAATCCTGAAAATTAAAAAGCGCGCCCCCATCCCTAGGGGCGCGCTTTTTGTTTTGCGCATACCAGAACAGGCCGGTTGGGCGCCGTAGGTTCAGTTATTAAATCTGAACAACACGACGTCGCCGTCCTGAAAGACATATTCCTTACCTTCGATCCGGTATTTCCCAGCGTCACGAGCCGCGGCCGTGCTGCCAAGGCGGGTGAGATCGTCGTAGGCGACGACCTCGGCCTTGATGAAACCCTTCTCAAAATCGGTGTGGATGACGCCCGCGGCTTGCGGGGCTTTCCATCCCTTCTTGATCGTCCAGCAACGCACCTCTTTTTCACCCGCGGTGAAGTAGGTCTGCAGGCCGAGCAAAGCGTAGGTGCCCTTGATGAGCTGCGACACGCCCGAGTCGGAGACACCGAGATCCTTCAGGAACTCCTTGGCTTCTTCGGGGGACAGGTCGATCAACTCCGCCTCGATGTGCGCGCTGATCGGCACATACGCGGCGTCGTGGTGGGCCTTCACGAAGGCGGCCACTTGTTTGACGAACGGATTTTCCTCGGCGGTGGCGAGATCGCCCTCGGCGACGTTGCACGCGTAGATCACAGGCTTGGCGCTGAGCAGCTGGAAAAATTGGAGCAGCTTCTTATCGTCGTCCGTGGTGTCCGGAAGAACGTTGGCCGGCTTGCCTTGGTTGAGGTGGGGAAGGAGACGCTCGAGCAGCGCGAATTCCGCAGCCGCGTCTTTGTCGCCACCCTTGGCCAGCTTCTGGGTTTTGCTGATGCGTTTCTCGACGGCGTCGAGGTCGGCGAGAACCAGCTCGGTTGTTATGACCTCGATGTCGCGCACCGGATCGACCGCACCCATGGTGTGGATGATGTCGTCGTCCACGAAGCAGCGGACGACGTGCACGATGGCATCGGTCTCGCGGATGTTGGCGAGGAACTTGTTGCCCAAGCCTTCGCCCTTGCTGGCACCGGCGACGAGGCCGGCGATATCGACGAACTCGATGGCGGCGGGAACGACGACGTTGGTCTTGGCGATCCCCTTCAACACATAGGCACGCTCATCGGGCACCACGACGACGCCCACATTGGGATCGATGGTGCAAAACGGATAGTTGGCCGCTTCCGCTTTGCGGGAACGGGTGAGTGCGTTGAAGAGAGTGGACTTGCCCACGTTCGGGAGTCCGACGATGCCTGCTTTGAGCATA
Organism: Rariglobus sp.; assembly: GCA_035459785.1. GTDB lineage: Bacteria > Verrucomicrobiota > Verrucomicrobiia > Opitutales > Opitutaceae > Rariglobus. The sequence continues at coordinate 2,538 of DATHXF010000082.1, forward strand.
AGAGGGCGCACGTTCAGACCGGGTGGGGGAGGGGTCAAGGACCGTTTGCCCGTATCACGAGATTATGACGGGAAATGGCTGCTTGACATCATTCGGCCCGTTCGGTGGATTCCACGGCTTTTCAACAAGCAACCCGCCCGAAAAACTTTTCCCATGGCACTCAAAATTCGTCTCTCCCGCATCGGCTCCACGCACAACCCGATTTATCACGTGGTCGTCGCCGAAGCCCGTTCGCGTCGTGATGGCGCCGCTGTCGAGCTCCTCGGCACGCACAACCCCCGCTCCGCCAAGGACTCCCTGAAGCTCAACGTCGAGCGCGCGGACTACTGGATCAGCAAGGGTGCGACCCCCACGGACACCGCCCTGTCCCTGATCAAGAAGGCCCGCAAGGCCGCCGCTGCCGCCTAAGTCGTTTAGGCCAAGCCCGCTTTTAATCGCCCAGCCTCGCGGCTCGGGCGATTTTTTTTAGCCGAAAATCGCCACCAATGCCGCTCCATATCGATGTTCTTACGCTATTTCCGCGTATGCTCGATGGCTTTTTGGCCGAAAGCATCCTCGGCAAGGGCATCGAAAGCGGCCTGTTGACGGTCAAAGTCCATGACGTCCGCGACTGGGCGCTGAGCAAACACAAGAATGCCGACGACCGCCCCTTCGGCGGTGGTGCCGGTATGGTGATGAAGCCCGAGCCGGTGTTTGCCGCGATCGAGCAACTCCAGACGCCGGGCTGCCGTCGCATTTACCTGACGCCCGACGGTGTTCCGTATTCGCAAAAACTCGCCGGCGAACTGGCGAAGGAGACACACCTGATTCTGCTCAGCGGGCATTACGAAGGTATTGATCAACGCATCCGCGAAAAGGTCATCGATCAAGAGATCAGCATCGGCGATTACGTGCTCACGAACGGCACGCTGCCGGCCGCCGTGGTGATCGATGCACTTGCGCGATTGATCCCCGGTGTGCTTGGGGAAGAAAAGTCATTGACGCACGAATCCTTCACCGGCAAGTTGCTCGACTTTCCTCAATACACGCGTCCCGCCGAATTCCGCGGCATGTCAGTGCCGGATGTCCTCCTTTCCGGCGACCATGCCAAGATCGAAGAGTGGCGAAACGCACAACGTATCGAGAAAACCCGCCAAGTCCGACCCGATTTACTCAAATAACTAAACCTTAACCGTCATGAGCAACCCGATCATCAAAGAAATCACCGCCAGCCAGGTCAAAAAAGACCTCCCTCCTTTCAAGGTGGGCGACGGCGTCAAAGTGCACACCAAAGTGCGCGAGGGTGATAAAGAGCGCGTCCAGATTTTCTCCGGCATCGTCATCGCCCTCAAGGGCTCCGGCATCCACGAGACCTTCACTGTCCGTCGTATCAGCTACGGCGAGGGCGTCGAGCGCGTGTTCCCCACCAGCTCCCCGAACATCGAGAAGATCGAGATCGAGCAGACCTCCGAGCCGATGCGCGCCCGCCTCTACTACCTCCGCGACCGTCTCGGCAAAGCCGCCGTCGCCGTCAAGGTCGAGAAGCGCGAGAAGATCGTCGCCTCCAAGTAACTGTTTTCAGTTCCTTTTACTGTATGAACAAAGCGAGTCTTCCAGACTCGCTTTTTTCATGCCCTTTGGACTTCCCCGTCCGCATGAGAATCGCTAATTTCTGACCTTTCGTTTCCGAAAACACCCCTTTCCAACCATGCCACTCCAGACTGACATCCTGTCCCTCGCTGCCAACCAGGCCCGCGGCCTCGCCATCGACGCCGTCCATAAGTGCAACTCCGGCCACCTCGGCCTTCCCCTCGGTTGCGCTGAAATCGGTGCCGTCCTTTTCGGCAACGCGCTCTCTTTCAATCCCGACGCTCCCCGTTGGTTGAACCGCGACCGCTTCGTCCTCTCCGCCGGCCACGGCTCGATGTTCATCTACAGCTGGCTCCACCTGAGCGGCTTTGATCTCTCTCTCGAAGAACTCACCAAGTTCCGCGTCCTCCACAGCAAGACCCCCGGCCATCCCGAGTTCCATGAGACGCCCGGTGTCGAATGCACCACCGGCCCGCTCGGTCAAGGCATCGCCAACGCCACCGGTCTCGCGCTCTCGCAAGCCGTAGCCGCCGCCCGTTTCAACACCGCCGAACACACCATTTTCGACAACCATGTCGTCGCCCTTGCCGGTGACGGTTGCATGCAGGAAGGCGTTGCTCTCGAGGCGATCTCCTTCGCCGCCCACCAGAAGCTCGACAACCTCATCCTCATTTACGACTCCAACGACGTCACCCTCGACGCCATGGCTAACAAGTCGCAGGGCGGCGATGACGCCAAGCGCTTCAAGGCTCTCGGTTGGGACGTCCAGACCATCGACGGACACGATCTCGCCGCCGTGCTGAAGGCCTTCAACAAAGCCAAGAAGGCCACCGGCAAGCCCCAGCTCATCATCGCCAAGACCACCATCGCCAAGGGCATTCCCGAAGTCGCCGGCACCGCCAAGGGCCACGGCGAAGGCGGCGCCAAGTTCTCCGATGCGGCCCGCGCCGGTCTCGGTCTCCCCGCCGACCAGCACTTCTTCGTCAGCGACGAGGTCCGTGCCTATTTCGCCGGCCACAAGAAGAAGCTCGTCCGCAACTACAAGAAGTGGGTCAAGACCTTCGAGGCTTGGAAAGCCGCCAACCCCGAGAAGGCCGCCCTCCTCGACAGCCGCAACGCCCACATCAGCGCCGCACACCTCCTCGAGAAGACCCCGCTCTTCCCCGCCGACGCCAAGCTCGCTACCCGCGCCGCCGGCCAGCAAATCCTTCAGGCCGTCGCCGCCGAGCTCCCGCTGCTCATCGGCGGCAGCGCCGACCTCTACGGCTCCACGCTGAACTACATCGCCTCCGACAAGGACTTCGATGAGACCAACCGCGCCGGCCGCAACATCCGCTTCGGCATCCGCGAACACGCCATGGCGTCCATCGCCAACGGCATCGCCTACGACGGCATCTTCCGTCCGTCCGTCGCCACGTTCCTCGTGTTCGCCGACTACTCCCGCCCTGCGATGCGTCTCGCCGCTCTGGCCAAGCTCCCGGTCATTTACATCTACACCCACGACTCCGTTGGCGTCGGTGAAGACGGCCCGACGCACCAGCCCGTCGAGACGGTCTCCGGCCTGCGCGTCATCCCCGGTTTCGACGTCATCCGCCCCGGCGATCCCGAAGAGGCCGCCGGCGCCTACGCCGCCGCCCTCGAGCGCACCGACGGCCCGACGCTCCTCTCGCTCACGCGCCAGGCGATCCCGCTGCTCAACGACATTCCCCCGCACATCCGCCGCGCCGGCGTATTGAAAGGCGGATACGTCGCCGTTCAGGAGAGCGCCCCGCTCACGCACATCCTCATGGCGAGCGGCAGCGAACTCCAATACGTCGTCAACGCCGCCAAGATCCTCGGGCCGGGCGCGCGCGTCGTGTCGATTCCCTGCTTCGAGCGCTTCAACCGCCAGACCGCCGAATACCGCGAGGCCATCCTCCCGTCGTCCGTGCGCAAGCGCGTCGCGATCGAGGCCGGCGTCACCGGTCTCTGGTATCAATACGTCGGACTCGACGGCAAGGTGATCGGCATCGACCGCTTCGGCATGAGCGCTCCGGGTGCGACCGTCTTCAAGGAACTCGGTATCACCACCGAGGCCGTGGTCGCCGCCGCGCAGAGCCTGTAATCCGTCCTTCGCGAACGGATTTCCCAAGGGCGGGCCGAACGGCCCGCCCTTTTTCGTGTCCAGTCCCGTGCGTGTGCGAAATCCCGTTTGCCTCCGTCGCGCTTCATCCTTCAGTTAACCCTTCCATGACTGCCGCCGCGACACCCTCCATCGACCGTCTCTCCCAGCCCGATGCCTCCGGACACTTCGGCCAATTTGGGGGCATCTACGTGCCCGAGACGCTCATGACCGCGTTGCAGGAGCTCACGGCGGCCTACGAACAGGCCAAGGCCGATCCGGCTTACGTCGCCGACCTCGCGCGCCATCTCAAGGAATTCGCCGGCCGCCCCACCGAACTCTATTTCGCCGAACGCCTGACCGCCCACTGCGGGGGTGCCAAAATCTATTTCAAACGCGAGGATCTGCTTCACACCGGTGCGCACAAAATCAACAACGCCCTCGGCCAGGTTCTCCTTGCCCTGCGCATGGGTAAGAAGCGCATCATTGCTGAAACCGGCGCCGGCCAGCACGGCGTCGCCACGGCGGCAGTCTGCGCGAAGTTTGGTCTTCAGTGCGTCATCTACATGGGCTCCGTCGATATGGAGCGCCAGGCGCTGAACGTTTTTCGCATGCGCCTCATGGGTGCCGAAGTGCGCGGAGTCGAATCGGGCCAGAAGACGCTCAAGGATGCGGTCAACGAAGCCATGCGCGACTGGGTGACCAATGTGCGCGACACCCACTACATCCTCGGTTCCGCGCTCGGCGCGCATCCGTATCCGATGATGGTCCGCGATTTTCACCGCGTGATCGGCCAGGAAGCCAAGGCGCAGCTCCTTGCCCGCGAGAATTGTCTGCCCGACGAGATCGTCGCCTGTGTCGGCGGCGGCTCCAACGCGATCGGTGTCTTCTTTGATTTCCTCGAAGACCCGAAAGTGCGTCTCATCGGCGTCGAAGCCGGCGGGCGCGGCATCAAGCTCGGCGAACACGCCGCCCGTTTCGAAGGCGGCAAGCTCGGCGTCCTCCAAGGCTCGAAGACCTACATCCTCCAAAATCCGGACGGCCAGATCGAGCTGACACACTCCGTGAGCGCCGGCCTCGATTATGCCGCGATCGGACCCGAGCACGCCTACTACCGCGACATCGGCCGCATCGACTACGCCTACGCGACCGACGACGAAGTCATGGAGACCTTCCAGCTTGTCTCCCGACTCGAAGGAATCATCCCCGCGCTCGAATCGACCCACGCCATCGTCGAGGGCATCAAGCGCGCGAAAGCGCTCCCCAAGGAAAAACTGGTCCTCATCAACCTCAGCGGTCGCGGTGATAAAGACGTCAATCAGGTAGCCAAGATGCTTGGCGTGCAGCTGTTCTGACGTCAGCTTTCATATACCCCTATGAAATCAATGACCGGCTACGGCCGCGCGACCGCTCCCCTCGGCACGCATACGCTCACGGTTCAGGTGAACTCGGTGAACCGCAAGACGCTCGATCTCACCGTCAAACTCCCGCGCGAGTGGGACAGTCTCGAAACGCTTGTCGGCGAGCTCGTGCGCCAGAACGCCGTGCGCGGCAAAGTTCACGTCGAGGTGGAACTGACCGGAACGACCGGCGCCGTTGAGATCGATTGGGATGAGGCCGCCGCGAGCGTGCTCTTTAAGCGACTCGCCCAATTTTCATCGAGTCGCGGCGTTGATTTCAAACCCACGCCCGAGTTGCTGCTCACGCTGCTCAACAGCCAGCGCAAGGGCTCGTCGTTGCCCGACGTCGAAGATTCCGAATCGATCGTTGCCGACACGCTGGCCCAAGCATTGAAGGAATTTTCATCCATGCGGGCGAAAGAAGGTGCCTCGCTCCTCACCGATTTCCTGAAGCGCCTCGATTTGCTGGCGCGTCTGGTGGATGCCGTGGCGGCGCGAGCCCCGCAGGTGCCGGTCGCCTCGCGCGAGGCGCTGCTCAAGCGTCTGCGCGAAGCCGGACTGGAACTCGATGTGAACGACGAACGTGTCCTCAAGGAAGTCGCTCTCTTTGCCGACCGCTGCGACATTACCGAGGAGCTGACGCGTCTGCGCAGCCACTTCGACCAGTTCACCGCGTTGCTGAAATCGAACGGCGAGATCGGTCGCAAGTCCGAGTTCATTCTTCAGGAAATCGGCCGCGAGATTCACACCATCGGCAGCAAGGCCAACGATCTCGAAATCTCCAAAAACGTGATCGAACTGAAGAACGAGCTGGAGCGTATCCGCGAGCAGATCGCCAACGTGGAGTAGGGGAGGTTCCGGCTTATAAACCCGCTGGGAAATTCCATGCTGGTTTCACTTGCGGGGTGACGCGTTCCGGATGACTTGGAACACGTTCCGGTCACCTGTGTCCGGTGCAGTCACACTTTAACACTCTATCACCATGGCCATCTGGATCGTCCTCATCATCATTCCCATGCTCTTCGGTCTCTACGCGCAGATGCGTGTGCAGAGCGCCTATAACAAGAACGTGCAGATCCCCTCGCGCGGTCGCATCACCGGACGTGAGGCCGCCGATGCCGTCATGCGTTCGGCCGGTATCACCAATGTCGAGATCGTGCAGGTCCCCGGCCAGCTCACCGATCACTATGATCCGATCCACCGCCGTCTGGCGCTGTCGGAGCTGAACTACAACGGCACCAGCCTGGCCGCCCTCGGTGTCGCGGCGCACGAGGCAGGTCACGCCATTCAGCACAAGGTGGGCTACCAGATGATGAATATTCGTCAGACGTTGGCTCCAAGCACCCAGATCGCTGCCAGTGTTTCCAATTATGTGATTCTCGCGGGTATTCTCATGCTGAGCTATCTGCGGAATCCGTTTGGCTATAATCTTCTCTACATCGGCGCGATCGCGCTGGCCGTCATCGTTCTTTTCCAACTCGTCACGCTGCCCGTCGAGTTCGATGCCAGCCGCCGCGCGAAAGCCCAACTCGTGACGCTGGGCATTCTCGACAAGGACGAAATGAAGGGAGCCAACGAAACGCTCGACGCTGCCGCGCTGACCTACGTCGCCGCGTTTGTGGCGGCCCTCGGCTCGTTGCTTCACATAGTGATGATCATCGCTGGCGGAAATCGCCGAGATGACTAATAAAAAAGCCGCCTGATTTCAGGCGGCTTTTTTGTGCCCTTTGGGGCGAAATTCAGAAGGAAACCCACTTCACGATCATATTGACCAGGTTGTTTTCCGGCACGCGCACCGTGCTGGTGTGGCGCGAGGTTTTCTTTGCGTCGTCGGCGGCCGAGGTGGAACTGCTGCGACGGCGGATGTGGTAACGGTTGTTGTTCCAGGCGGCGAGACGAAGGCGGTGCTCGTCGGCTTCCTGACGCCGGTGCGCTTCTTTCATCTGTGCGTTGATCTGTGCGACTCTTGCCTTGATATAACGCGCCTTGGCGACCGATTCGTTACCATCGCACTCGCATAGCACCCGGCCATAGATACCCAAGTCGTAGGTGCCCTGTTTCAATTCTTCCATGGCTTGGGCGTAAATAGCCGAACTGTCTTTATTCATGGGGTAGGGGTAAGCATGAACGGTTTGAATTTAACGAGGGTTGGAGTCAATGCGTTATAGGGTCCATGGGGCCTAGTTGTGAGTGCTATACTTTTGGTGATTTAAACTAGGTTAGTGCAATGAAAATGCCTTAGCTCCTTTACTTTCCACGAAGCACCTGCCGGTGGCGCGGTGCTCCTGTGGCGTTGACAAGGTGAAGGCCTGACGGGGTCATTGCGGGCAGTGCCTACCAATCCCTTTCTCGATTCCGCGTTTGAAATCCGCTGGTCCCAGCACACGCCAGAGCTGATAGCACCAGCCATCGAAAGTGCGCTCGTCCGGGCGCAGGCGGCCATTGATGCCGTGGCGAATCAGCCGGTCGATGCACTTACCTATGCGAGCACCTTTCTCGCGCTTGAACAGGCCTCCGAGGAACTCAATTACGCCTGGGGCAAGGTCACGCATCTCCAGTCTGTCGCCGACTCGCCCGCGCTGCGTGACGCACACAACGCCTTGCTGCCTGCCGTTTCCGCATTCTTCGCGCGCATCCCTCTGAATCCCGCGCTCTGGTCGCGCCTGAAGGCATTTGCGCCCACGCCCGCAGCCGCGGCACTGACTGGCATTCATCGCCGTTATATCGACGAGACGGTCGAGGAATTCCGCCAGTCCGGCGCCGACCTGCCGGATGACAAACGCGCACGCCTTGAGGCGCTGCAGACCGAACTCGCCGAGGTCACCCAGAAATACGGCGAGAACGTCCTTGATGCGACCAACGCCTGGGAACTCGTGGTGACCGACGAGACGCGGTTGCGCGGTCTGCCCGAGCACGCCATCGCCGCCGCCAAGCGCAGTGCCGAATCTAAGTCCATCTGTTCGCCCGAAAAGCCGGCCTGGCGCTTCACGCTGCACATGCCGTCTCAGGAACCGGTCATGACTTATGCCGACGACGAAACGCTGCGTCAGGAAGTCTGGACCGCCGCGACCGCCGTCGGTGCACAGGCTCCACACGACAACGCGGCGCTGGTTCAAAAGATCATCGCCCTGCGCGACGAGAAGGCGAGGCTCCTCGGTAAACCGCATTTTGCCGATCTGGTGCTCGCCCGTCGCATGGCTGGCTCCGGTGAAAAGGCGCTCGCCTTCATCGAAGACATGAAGAGCCGCGCCCACGTCGCATTCGGTCGCGAGTGCGCCGAACTCGAAGAATTCAAAGCCCGACAAACCGAGGCGCCGCGTTCCGTGCTGAAGGCGTGGGAAGTCGGCTACTGGTCGGAGAAACTCCGTCAGGAACGCTACGACTTCGACGACGAGGTGCTGCGGCCCTACCTGCCGATGGACCGGGTCATCAACGGTCTCTTCGATCTCGCCAGCCGCGTGTTCGGTCTGCGCATCGTCGAGCGTCCCGCCGGCCAGATCGAAGTCTGGAATCCCGAGGTGAAATTTTATGATTTGCACGATGCGACCGGACGCCATCTCGGTTCATTCTACGCCGACTGGTATCCGCGTGAGTCGAAGCGGGGCGGCGCGTGGATGGGTTATCTCGTGACGGGCGGTCCGCAGCCCGACGGCACGCGCGCTCCGCACCTCGGCTACATCTGCGGAAACCTCACGCCGCCCGCCGAGGGCAAGCCGGCGCTGCTCGCCCATGACGAGGTCGAGACGATCTTCCACGAGTTCGGCCACCTGTTGCACCACCTGCTCGGCGAGGTGGAGATCAAGTCGCTCAACGGCGTCAATGTCGCCTGGGATTTCGTCGAACTGCCGTCGCAGATCATGGAAAACTGGTGCTGGGAACGCGAGAGCCTCGATCTCTTCGCGCGCCACCACGAGACCGGTGCGGCGATCCCGGAGGACATTTTCAGGAAGATGACGGCGGCGAAAAACTTCCGCTCCGCCTGCGCCACGATCCGCCAGGTTCAGTTCGCGAAGATGGACCTGCTGCTGCACATGCGCGCGCCGGAGTTTGTCGAGGGCGACATCGACGCGAAGTCGCGCGCGCTCGTCGCCGATTGCATGATCCCGACCGAGCCGGCGGGGAAGACCATCGTGAAGCGCTTTGGCCACCTCTTCAGTGATCCGGTGGGCTACGCGGCGGGATATTACTCCTACAAATGGGCGGAGGTGCTCGATGCGGATGCGTTCACGCGTTTCAAGCGCGAGGGCGTGTTCAGCGCCAAGGTCGGATCGGAGTTCGTCGAGCACATCCTCAGCAAGGGAAATTCGGACGAACCGGCTGCGCTGTATCGCCGCTTCATGGGGCGTGATCCGGATCTGTCCGCGCTGCTGGCCCGCAACGGACTGGTTCCGGCCGCGTAGGCACACCCTAGCACGAAGGCGGAGAACGCTAGCACTCCGCCGGTTTTTTGACGTGCCGCGCGTTGGAATAGAATCGCCGTGCGGCGGGGGTGGGGGATTGGCTGGGATCACCATGATTATCGCTGATCTCGCCAAACTTCCCGGTGGAACTTTTCCCGCGCGCCGTTGGGGCCGCGGTCTTGTCGGTCAGGCCACGCAGCCGATCCAGGCCAAGGGTTTTTCGATGGGTTACTCCATCCTCGAGGCCAACGGCGGCCAGGTTCCCTGGCACAATCAGGAGCAGGAGGAGGTTTATTTCATCGTCGAGGGCGAGGGGCAGATTTGCGTCGATAACGAGTGCTCGCCGATCAAGGCCGGGCAGGCGGTTTTCATGCCTCCGGGCAAGTTCCACCAGCTCACCAACACGGGCGACACGCCGATGCACATGATGTATGTGTATTGCCCGGGTGGCGACGTGGCGCACTGGCGCCAGGAGCTCAACGGCACTCTGCCGCCCGCCGGCAAGGACGGCATCCCGCCGCTGCCCGAAGGTGCCGCGCCGCAGTGGCTGGGCACGACGCCGAGCCCGAAGCTCACCTGATTTAACGCAAGGCCGCCGGAGGGCGGCCTTTGTTGTGTAAGGGGGGCTTGGGGACACGGACGATATGGCAGCGGGTTCGTGGAATTGCTGGAAAAAGCTTTCGCTGAGGCCGTGGTGTGCTCTGTGTTGAAGGACCGATTCCGCCATGTTGATTCGCCAGATCATCGTTACCTTTTACCTACTGCTCTTTCTGAGCGTGGGCGCCGGGTCGGCGGTGTTTTTTTGGAAGACACGGCAGGAGTATAACCAGTTGCGCCAAGTCGAACTCGCCACGCAGCGGCGGCTGGCCGAGGCCGAGCAGCGGTTGCGTGATCAGGAGCATGTGTTGCAGCGTCTGCGCACCGATCCGGCCTACGTGGAAATGAAGATCCGCCAGCGTCTCGGCTACGCGCGGCCCGAGGAGTTTATCTTCCGTTTCGACGAGTGAACGCGCGCGCCGCAACGGCCTTCGTTTTTGTCCTGCTGACGTGGGTCATGGGGACGACGGTTGTGTCCGGTGTCGGGTTGACGGAGCTGGCGCCCTGGCTGGTGAGGTTCACCGGTGGACTGAAGGGCGTCTATACGCCGGTCGAGGGGCGTCCGCTAGCGTGGAGCGTGGCGTGGTCGCAGTCTGAAGGCGCGGAGCGCAGTGGCGAAGTTACGGTCACGGGGCCTGACATGGCGTTGCGCGTGGCGCTGAATTTCAACGCGACGGACAACCGCCTGCGCTGGCGGGTGATCGAAGGCCGCGTGGACCTCGCCGCGTGGCTGCCGGCGCTGGCGACGCGCCCGGAGTTGTCGGAGGCGTTGCAAGGCATGGCCGCGACCGGTGCGCTTGTGATCACGGGCGAAGGTGCGGTGAAGGGAGAAGAAGTCACCGGTTCGCTGAGTGCGGCGTGGGTTGATGGAACCTTGGGCCATACGGAGCAGGGATGGACGCTGGAAGGCGTAAACATCCGTGCGGGCGGCGACATGGCTGAACTGGCGAAAGGATGCGTGCAGCTGCAGGTCGATGTGCGCACGATCAGCACGGGGCGTTTCGGGGCGCGCAATTTTTCCGTCAGAGCCAGGCTGAACGACGCCGATCGTGTCGAGGTTCAGTCGGTTCGCGTTGAGATTGCCGGCGGCGAGGTGACGGCGGAATCGTTTACGGTTTCACTGAAATCGCCGAAAGTTGGGGTGGATTTGGTGATGAGCCGGGTCGGTTTGCAGGACCTCATTGTTTTTGTGCCGACGACATTGTCCGAGGCAAGGGGGCGCATTAATGGGAAGCTTCGACTCGACTGGAGTCCGACCGATGGTGTTCAGGTGGGGTTGGGCGAGCTGTCTCTGGACAAAAGTGAGCCCACCATGCTCCGGTTGGTTTCCGCCCCCGGTTTCCTTACCAAGAAGGTGCCTGTGCGGCTGGTCTTACTGCCCCAGCTGGGTCCGTTGAAATGGCTGTTTTCACCAAAAAACCCCAGCTACCCGACATTGAAGGAAATCGAGTTGGGTAAACTGGGGATGAGCGTGGACATGCTCGAAGTGCGCTTAACCCCGGAGGGTGATGGACAGGGGCGCAGCGCTTCAGTCTATATCCGCGCGCGCCCGGAGCGTGAGGGCGGCTCAGTCCGCGAGGTTATATTCAAAGTCAATGTCGCCGGTCCGCTCGCGGAGGTTTTGCGCATCGGGATGCAGCAAAACCTGTCGGTTCAGACCCGTTGAGGAAACTTTCGTTGCCAGCCTTCGTCCAATATCAAACCATATGCCCATGCTTCGCTGCCTTCTCCTGCTTGGATGCACCGGTCTTTTGACGGGATGCATCCACGTGAAACTCGAACCGATCGAAGTTCACGCAACCGTCGACGTGAACGTGAAAGTAGATCGTGCGCTCGATGATTTCTTCGGAGACCTCGACAAGAAATCCACGACCATCGCCACCCCTGCAACCAAGCCCTGATGTCCATGAAAACCTCTCTCTTTCGCCATCTGTTCATTTGCGTGATGCTGCTTGGTCTCGTGCCGCTGGCGTCCGCTCAGAATCTCCCGGAAATCCGCGCCCGCATGGAAAAGCGCGTGGCCCAGGTCGATTCCCTCAAAGCCTCGGGCGTGCTCGGTGAAAACAATCGTGGCTTTCTCGAGGTGCGTTCCGGTGACGACCAGGGTGTCGCCGCCGCCGAGAACGCCGATCGTGGCGTCGTGTATGCCGCTTTGGCCAAGCAAACCGGCGCCACCGCCGACGCCGTGGGCAAGGCTCGTGCGAAGCAAATTTTCGCCGCCAGCGCCAAGGGCGTCTGGGTGCAGTCGCCGACCGGCGAGTGGGTGAAGAAGTAACTCAGATCAGCATCCCGGCAATGCAGGCGGTGAGGAAGCAGGCGAGGCTTCCGCCGAGCAACGCGCGTCCGCCAAGCAGGGCGAGGTCGCTGCGTTTTTCCGGGGCGAGCGCACCGATGCCGCCGACCTGGATGCCGATCGAAACGAGATTGGCGAAGCCACACAGCGCGTAGGTGAGGATGATGATCGCGCGTTCGTCGGTGAAGGTGCCGGCGGACTTCATCTGGCCGAGCTGCAGATAGCTGACGAACTCGTTGAGCACGGTGCGGGTGCCGAGGAGCTGTCCCGAGACCATCAGATGGCCGGAGTCGATGCCCATCAGCCAGGCGAGAGGGGCGCAGAGGATGCCGAGGATGAACTCGAGAGAGAAACTCCGGTAGGTGCCGCCGGTCAGGTCGGCTATCCAGGTGTTGATCCCCAGCGGGGCGCCGATCCAGTCGGAGAGCATGTAGTTGGCGAGCGCGACGAGCGCGGTGAACACGATGAGCATGCCGGCGATGTTTGCCGCCAGCTTGAGTCCGTCGGTCGTGCCGATGCAGATCGCGTCAATGGCGTTGGCGCCGAGCCGTTCTTTGGCGACATGGAGATGGCGGTCAACCGGCTCCGTCTGCGGAACGAGGATTTTTGAAACCATTAATGCGGCGGGTGCCGAGATTACCGAGGCGGTGATGAGGTGCGTGGCGAAGCGGATCTGCTCTGCGGGATCGTTGCCGCCGAGGAAACTGATATAGGCGATCATCACGCCGCCGGCGATGGTGGCCATGCCGCCGACCATCACGGCGAGAAGTTCGGAGCGCGTGAGTGTGCCGAGGTAGGGTTTGATGAGCAGGGGAGCCTCCGTCTGGCCGACGAAGATGTTGGCTGCGGCGGAGAGACTTTCGGCTCCGGAGAGCTTCATGGTCTTCGACATGACCCAGGCGAAAACCAGGACGATTTTTTGCAGCACGCCCAGGTAGTAGAGCAGGGAGGTGAGCGCGGAGAAGAAGATTACCGAGGGCAAAATCACCAGCGCGATGACGAACCCGTGTTTGTCCTGATCGGCCAGCGAGCCGAAAAGAAATACGGAGCCTTCGGTGGAGAAGTTCAGCAATTTTACGAAAAAGCCACCGACTGCCTCGATGATCATGCGCACGGGTCCGACGTGGATGACGAGGGCGGCGAATACGAGCTGCAGGAGCAGTCCTGCGCCGACCAGCCGCCAGTCGATCGCTCGGCGGTTGCTGCTGAAGGCCACGGCGATACCGGTAAAGACAAGCAGGCCGAGCAATCCGCGGCCGATGTGGATCAGGGTTTCCATTTAGGTGATGGGCGTAGGGTTAGCCGTTTCCATGCCCGGCAGGCTTGCGGGCGGCGATGCCGGCGGCGAGAACGTTACGCCATGACGATCCAGGAACGCCTCGCACACTACTTGGGGAAAACGCCGGATGTGAGCGGCGCGCTTTTCGTCGCGGCCAACGCCACGGTCGTCGGCGACGTGAAGCTCGGGAAAAACAGCAGCGTCTTTTACGGCGCCGTGCTGCGCGCCGACATCAATCGCATCACGGTGGGCGAGGGGAGCAATCTGCAGGACAATGTTATTGTGCATCTTTCGGATGACGCGGGCGCGCACATCGGCAATCACGTCACGGTGGGGCATGGCGCGATCATTCATGCCTGCACCATCGACGACGGGTGCCTGATCGGCATGGGCGCGACGATTCTCGATCATGCGCACATCGGTGCCGACAGTCTGGTGGGCGCGAATTC